>NZ_JBEXZD010000010.1:0-127962 GCF_040628575.1 Streptomyces sp. NPDC006393 | reverse complement strand
TGCGCAGGTCCTCGTCGAGGTAGTCGGTGCGGCCCTCGGGGCTGCCGGCGAGCAGGGCCGCGGCGTGGCGCCACATTCCTCACGCGTGCGGCATGTGATGTGAGTCACAGAAGCCGGGGGGGGCACTCGGGGCGTCGAGCTGTGGCACGGTTACGCGGTGCCCTGGGAAGCGGCCAGCCAGGCGCGGTAGCGGCGCAGGGCCCGTCGCTGCCTTCGCTGTTCGGAGATGAGGGCGAAGGCCGGGTAGGTGTTGGGCGTGGGGCGGCTTCCGCGGGCGATGCGGCGCATCTGGTGGCGCACCTGTGCCATGCCGGCGGCCGAGGCGAGAGCCTTGTCGGACCAGGTCACCGGCCGAAGCCGCGCGTCGGCCTCGCGGCCGTGGCGCCACCGGTCGGGCAGGTCCGGGGTGACCGCGAGAGCGGTGCCCATCCCGATGATCGCCACGCCGCTGTCGAGGACCCGCTCGGCGGTGGAGCGCCGGGTGATGCCGCCGGTGAGCATCAGCGGAAGCGGGCTGGTGCCGACCAGGTCCTTGGCCAGGTCCAGGAAGTAGGCCTCGCGGGCCTGCGTGCGTGCGTCGGCGGGCCGGCCCGACATCGCCGGGCTCTCGTAGCTCCCGCCGGACAGCTCGACCAGGTCGACGCCGAGCGGTTCGAGCATCTCGATCACCTGGCGTGCGTCGTCGGCGTCGAACCCGCCGCGCTGGAAGTCGGCGGAGTTGAGTTTGACCGCGACCGCGAAGGACGGAGAGACGGCGGCGCGGACCGCGCGGACGACGTCCAGCAGCATCCGGGCGCGGTTCTCCAGCGATCCGCCCCACTGGTCGGTGCGCTTGTTGACCAGGGGGGACAGGAACTGCGAGAGCAGATAGCCGTGTGCGGCGTGGATCTCCACACCGTCGAAGCCCGCCTGCTCGGCGCGCCGGGCGGTGACCGCGTACCGGGTCACGGTGGCCTGGATCTGCTCGGGCGTCATGGCGACGGGCCGGCCGAAACGGCTGCTGTGCTTGCCCAGGTCGACGGCTACCGCGGACGGGCCCCACACGACACCGGGCATGTCGGATCCGATCTGGCGGCCGGGGTGGTTGATCTGCATCCAGATGGCCCCGCCGCCCGCCTTGCCGGCCTTGGCCCACTCGATGAACGGCTCGAGCGGCGCTGCCTCGTCGAGTACCACCCCGCCCGGGCCGGTCAGTGCCTCGGCGTGGACCATGACGTTGCCGGTGATCAGCAGTCCGGTGCCACCGATGGCCCAGCGCCGGTACAACCCGAACAGCTCCTCGCCGGGGAGCTGGCCGTCACCGGCCATGTTCTCCTCCATGGCCGCCTTGGCGATCCGGTTGCGCAGTACCTGCCCGGAGCGCAGGGACAACGGCGAGAACAGCTCGCTTGCCATCCGAGTTCTCCTCTCCCTCTCCATCACTTACAATGTGTACACCGTTTACATTAGAGGATCGATGTAAGCACCGCAAACATGAAGGGGTGTGACCTATGCCGCAAGCGAGTGGCTCGTATCACCACGGCGATCTGCGCTCCGCCTGTGTGCGTGCCGCGCTGGAGCTGCTTGAGGAAGACGGCAGTGCCGCGCTGTCGCTGCGGGCCGTGGCCCGGCGGGCCGGTGTGTCACCCACGGCTCCCTACCGCCACTACTCCGACCGCGACGCGCTCCTGTCCGCGGTCGCCGCGGAGGGCTACCGTGAGCTCGCCGGAACTCTGGCCGCCGCGCATCCCTCACCCGCGACCGCCGACGAGCTCGCCGCGGTCGCCGTGGCGTACGTTCGTTTCGCCCTGGAGCATCCCGCACTGTTCCGGGTGATGTTCGCCGAGCCGTGCGACCCGCTCAGCGAGGAGCGGCTCAGCGCGACCGCCGCCATCTCGGAATATGTGCGCACCATCGTCCGCACCGCCTTCCCCGGCGCCGACCCGGACGCACTGTCGACCACGGTCTGGGCCCTGGTCCACGGCCTGGCGTTCCTGCACCTCGACGGCAAGCTCGACGCGTCCTCCCCCGAGGTGGTCGCCGACCAGGTCCGCAACGCCGTCCACGGACTGTTCTCCGCCTCCGCGGCGCTGCGACAACGCTGAGCAGCACCGACGGGCACAAGATGCGGTGAGGGCTCAAGCGCGGGCGCGGCGGGTGGCGCGGTCACGTTCGGGGTCAGAGTTCGGTCGTCCAGATCCCGACAGGGTGCTCGCTCGGTGGCAGCCACAGCTGAGGCTGTGACTCCCGATGCCTCTCCTCAGTGCGTTCCTCCCAGTGGAAGCGGTCATCCACGTCGGGCCACGCAACTTGCAACACGGGAAAAGGAGGCCGCCGGTAGAACCCGATGGCCCGCCCGAAGAAGGTCCGGTACCAGCGGAGATCCACCTGCCTGAGCGCGACGTGGTGACCGTCGACAACATCAGGGTGCCTCTGGCCGTCAGCCAGTGCGGCGCCCGCCGCGGCCTTCGCTCCGAGCTTGTTGAGCATGCGGTGCATGGCGTGGACATCGAGCCCGAACATGGCAAGTTCAGGTGCGCCGTGAGTGTGCGAGAGGCCGATCGTGTAGGCGAATCCAGGACCGATCTCGTCCTCGGGAACCATCACGACGTGCCATCCGTGCTGCCGCACATCTTCGATGATTTTCCGGCCGAAGCGGTCCGCTTCGTCCCGGTCACCGTAGTCATGGCAGAGGACGCAGCGGCACCGGAACGGATCATCACTCATGTGCGGAGGCTACGACATGAGCGCTCGCGCGGTGCCGCCGTGTACACCTCCGCCGTCGCCGCCGCGGCGGCGTCCCAGGCGAAGCGTCGGGCGTGCCGGGCCGCGGGCGCGCCCATCCGGGCGGAGAGTGACGGAGTGCCGGCGAAACCGCACAGCGCCCGCGCGTAGTCCGCAGGGGCATGCCCGGTCGGGCCAGGTCTCCTCATCCTGAGGCAGTGCTGCCCGCGGCTCAGGCGGCGGATGGGCGCTTCAGCCGACGCGGCGATGCGACGCGAGCAGCCAACTCCAGCGTCGGCGCTCCGTCACGACGGTCGCGGCGGCCAGTACGGTCACGGGCAGCGCTGCCCAGACGGGCCAGGCGAACCAGGAGGAGACCACGGCAGCGGCGAGTTGGAGCAGCACCAGGAGGATCGTGACCCACCCGGGCACCGCGATGATCACGTTGGCCTTGTCCCCTGGTGTGGACAAGCAGGTCGGAAGGCCGATCAGCACCACCACGGACAGGGCGGCGAGCAACCATGAGTGTCCGGCCAGGGCCCAGGGCGTTGCCACCCAGGCGACGAGTTCCGTCGCGAACCGCAGCGCGGACGCGGTGCGGTCGTCGGGTCGCGCTGAGGTCGATTCTCCGGCGGAGGCGTCCATCACCTGCGGACGATCTCATGGCGCGGGGCCGGCCGCCAGGGGTCCCGCGACGCCGGCGCACCTGGCACGGCATCGAAGGCTGAGTGATGTGGTTCACAAAATACCTGCGCCTGGCGCGCAACTGCGGCCCGTGCGGCTGCCGTCTGAGAGGAAGTCGGGCCCCTCGGGGCCGGGGAGCGAGAGAGCGGGGCAGGGCGTGGGACGGCGCAGGGGTGGCATAGGGATCGCGCTCGTCACGGTCGCGATGGTGGTGGGCGCGAGCGGCTGCGGCGGGGGCGGCGGCAAGGCGAGCGACAAGGCGAGCGGGGACGACGCGAAGGCGTCGGGCAAGCCGAGCGCGAGCGCCTCGCCCACGCCGACGAAGCCCGCGGGCCCTCCGATGCTGTTGGACACGATCACTCCGCAGACGGGCACCACGGTCGGCGTGGCCATGCCGATCTCGGTGGTCTTCACGAACCCGGTGGCGGCGAAGGCGCGGGCCACGGTCGAGAAGCACATGAAGGTGAGCGCCTCCCAGCCGGTGGCCGGTGCCTGGCACTGGATGGGCGACAGGCGTGTCGACTGGCGGCCGAAGACGTACTGGCCCTCCGGCACCAAGGTGAGGATCGACGCCGACATGAAGGGCGTCAGCAACGGCAACGGACGCTACGGCGTGCACGGCTACACGCACACCTTCACGATCGGCGACGACGTGCGCGCGGATGTCTCGGTGACCGGCCACACCATGAAGGTGACCCGGAACGGCAAGCTGGTGCGCACCCTGTCGATCAACGCGGGCAGCGCCCAGTACCCGACGTGGAACGGCACGATGGCCGTCATCGACAAGCAGGAGAAGGTCCACATGACCTCCTGCAGCGTCGGCATCAGCTGTGACAAGGGCAGCCCGGACTACTACGACCTGACCCTGCCCTGGGACGTCCACCTCACCCAGTCGGGCACGTACGTGCACTACTCGACGGGTGACCCCAACCCGGGCAGCGGCAGCGCCCGTGGTTCGCACGGCTGCGTCCATCTGTCCATGTCGGACGCCAAGTGGTTCTACGGTCAGGTCAAGCAGGGCGACCCGGTCACCATCACCGGCTCGCCCCGTCAGAAGGCGCCGGCCGACAACGGCTACGCCGACTTCAACCTGGGATGGGACCAGTGGCTCGCGGGCAGCGCGGCCGGGGAGCGGACGACCGCCACGCTGTGACGGACGCACTGGCGGAGTTCGGCATCGGCTCGGACCCGACCCGGTGGTTCAGGACCTTGGACGGGCGGTGGTGCACCCCTCGGAGCCCCCGCCCGTCGCATGAGGTGAGGACTACTTGCCGGTTCCGCCGAGGTGAGCCGCCCAGGGGTAGTAGACGTAGTCGAACGCCGCCGGTGCCCCGGTGATCCGGCTTCCGAGCCACACGTCGTTCGTCAGCTGGATGCCGGGGAACATCGGATTCATCTCGTCGTGCAGCTTCTGCTCCATCCGCACGACCAGCTCGGCGCGGGCGCTGTCGTCCTTGGTGCCGATCGCCTCGGCGTACAGCCCGTCGATGCCGTTGTAGCCGGACTGGTTGAAGGTGCCGCCGGTCACCGCGGTGAGGCCCAGCCAGTCGAGGGGGTTCGGGATGTTCGGCCAGAACTGCGTGTACAGCAGGTCGGTGCTGCCGCGCGTCCCCGGGTCGTACAGGTAGTTCGAGTAGCCGGTCGCGGGAACGACGTTGAGTGTGAAGTTCAAGCCGATCTTGTCGGCCGCGGCCTTGATCGCAAGGCCCAGCTGCTGCGTCTCCGCCTGCTGTGGAACCACGAGGCTGATCTTCTTCGACTTGACGTGAGCCGGGACACCGGCGAGCAGCTTCTTCGCCTCGTCCGTCTTCGCGGAGCCATCGGTCCTGACCGAGTCGGCGTACGAGGTCAGGCCGTCCTTCGCGAAGCCGTACACGGCGGGCACGGTCTGCAGCGAAGCAGGGGTCCCTTCACCGGCGAACACCTGGTCGCCGATGCCCTTGCAGTCGATGGCCATCTGGAACGCCTTGCGCACGTCGGCGTTGCCCATCGCACCCTTCTGGTTCGCTACGACGAGCGTGACGGCCAGTGGCGCGGGACCCGAGTAGAGCTTGCCGGCCGAGGACGCCTTCAGCTGTGCCAGCCCGGCCATCGGCGGACCGTACGTTCCGTCGATCTGGCCCGAGAGCAGGCCGGAGGTGATCGCCGAGTCGTCGGTCAGGAAGGTGAAGTCGATGTTCTTCACCTTCCGTGGCAGCGACGTGTTCCAGTAGCCGTCGTAGCGGCCCACGCTGATCGACTGGCCCCGCGTCCACTTGTCGAACCTGTAGGGGCCGGTGCACATGACTCCGACGCCCGGCGTACCGACCTTCTTGCCGTGCTGCTCGTAGAACTTCTTCTGGACGACGACGCCGGCGAAACTGGCCAACTCGTCGTTGAAGAGGTAGTCGGGCTTCTTCAGCCTGACCGTCACTTCGCCGGCGCCCGTCTTCGCGATCGAGGCGACGTTCGCGTACAGGTAGCCGTAGAAGCTCGACTTGTCCGTCAGGTTGTGCCGCATGCTCCATGCGACGTCGTCGGCGGTCATCGGCGAGCCGTCCCAGAAGGTGACGTCGCCGCGCAGCTTGTAGACCCAGGTCGTCGGGTCGGGGTTCGAGTACGACGTCGCCAGATTGGGCTTGATCCGGAAGTCGGGCGTCTGGGCGAGCAGCGTCTCGCACATGTTCGAGTTGATCATGTTCGGCGTGTAGTCGGCCGACTGGAAGGGGTCGATGGTCTGCGGCTCTCCCTGGAAGACGTTCCAGGTGATCCTTTCGACCGAGCCCGAACCCCTGGGCGTGAACGTCGTCAGCGCCTCGGTCGACCCGTTCGATTCCTTGCCGGATGTGCCTCCGGAGCAACCGGCCAGCGCGAGGGTGGCCGTGGCGGCGACGGCGAGTGCCGTTGCCCGTCCGCGCGGGTGGAGTGAGTACATTGCGCGACTCCTTGTCAGTGCCGGGCTGTTATGGCTTCGGGGTCCCATCCGCTGCGAGGGACGCTGTCGCGCAGCAAGCGGGTGTAGGGGTCCTGCGGGTCGTCGAGCACGTCGGCGGTGGGCCCTTGCTCGACGACGGCGCCGTGACGCATGACGATCGTGTCGTCGGTCACCTGGCGGATGACGGCGAGATCGTGGCTGATGAACAGGTAACTCAGGCCCCGCTTCCGCCGGATGTCCGAGAGCAGGTTGAGGATCTGGGCCTGGATCGAGACGTCCAGGGCCGACACGGCCTCGTCGAGGATGAGGATCTCCGGTTCGGCGGCGAGCGCGCGAGCGATGGCGACGCGCTGGCGCTGCCCTCCGGAGAGCGACCTCGGCAGCGCCGCGAGCTGCCGGTCGTCGAGTCCGACGAGCTCGGCGAGTTCGCGCACGCGCTTCCTGGTCGCGTCACGGCCGAGCCGGAAATGAACGCCGACGACTTCGGCGAGGCAGTCGCCGACGCGCTGACGGCGGTCGAGCGAGGTGTACGGGTCCTGGAAGACGATCTGGATGTCCCGGCCCCGCTGGCGGCGGCCGCGTGCCGAACGCGCCGGGCGGGTGCGGTCCTCTCCCCGGAACATGATGCGGCCACCGGAGGGTTGCTCCAGGCCGATGATCATCCGCGCGGTGGTCGTCTTGCCGGAGCCGGATTCGCCGACGATGCCGAGGGCGCCGCCCGGGGCCAGGGCGAAGCTCACGTCGGCGACCGCGGTCGCCGCGGCACGCCCTCGGCCGAACGTCTTGGTCAGGTGCTCGACCACGAGCAGCGGTTCGGTCATCGCTGGGCCTCCTCGTGCGAAGCGGAACCGATGTGCCGCTGCCCCGCCATCCGGCCGCGCAGGCCGGGCATCCGCACGCACCGGGTCTGTGAGGGACCGATCCGCAGCAGGGGCGGCACCCCTGTCCGGCAGTCCTCTTGTGCGAAGCGGCAGCGCGGCGCGAACGCACAGCCGTCCGGCGCCTCGTAGGCACTGGTCGGATGACCGGTGATCGCGGGCAGTCGATCGGCACGCCGGTCGATCTCGGGTCGTGCCTGCACCAGTGCGGCCGTGTAGGGGTGGAGCGGGTCCTGGTGCAACCGCGCCGACGCCTGGCGCTCCATGACCTGGCCGGCGTACAGCACGATCGTCTCGTCGCACACGGCGCCGGCGAGCTCCAGGTCGTGCGTGATGAAGAGCATCGCCATGCCGTACTCGCGCCGCATGCGCCCGAGGATCGCCATCACCTCCGCCTGGGTGGTGACATCGAGGGCGGTCGTCGGCTCGTCGGCGAGGACGAGCCGGGGTCGCGCGGCGACCGCTGCGGCGATCATCACCCGTTGCAGCAGGCCGCCGGAGAGCTCGTGGGGGAACTGCCGCAGCCGGCGCTCCGGGTCCCCGATCCCGACCTCGGAGAGCAGGTCCTGTGCGCGCTTGAGAGCGGCCGGCTTGGGCATCCGGTCGTTGGTGCGCATCGCCTCGGTGAGGAAGTCGCCGATCGTGCGCACGGGGTTCGTGTGGGCCCGTGCGTCCTGGAAGATCATCGCGACGTCCTTCGCCCGATACGACCGCAGGGCTTCGGCGCGAAGGCCGAACACCTCGGCGCCGTCGAGGCGGACACCGCCCCGGACGTCGGCGCCTTCGGGGAGCAGGCGGGCGATGGTGCGCACCGTCATCGACTTGCCGGAACCGGACTCGCCCACCAGACCGAGGGTGCTTCCGGCGTCGAGTGAGAACGAGACGTCGCGCAGCACGGTCCGCGGCTCCCCCGCGACGGGCAGCCGAACCGTCAGACCGTCGACTTCGAGAAGTGGGTTCACGACCGTGCCTCCCAGCGTTCCGTGAGCCGGTCGCCGAGCAGGTTCACGGCGCCGACGGTGATGACGATGAGCGCGCCGGCGAACAACGCCTCCTGCGGGCGCTGTTGCAGCACACCGGCCATGCCGGTGCCGACCATCGCGCCCCAGTCCGACGTCGGTGGCTGCACTCCGAGGCCGATGAAGGAGAGGCCGGCGAGATCCATCAGGGCGAACCCGAAGGCGAGGGTGGAGTTCGCGACGATCAGTCCACCCACGTTGGGCAGGATGTGCCGCAGGGCGATCCGCGCCCCGTGCACGCCCTGGACCCGCAGTGCCGCGACGTAGGGCAGTGCACGCTCGCGCAGCGCCGCGCTCCGTACGATCCGTGCGATGTAGGGGGCGTAGGCGATGGACAGTGCCGCGACGGCGGCCGTCAGGCCGGACCCGAAGAGGGCGGTCGCCAGGATCGCCAGCAGCAGTCCGGGGAAGGCGAACACGGCGTCGACGACGCGCACCACCATCTGGTCGAACCAGCCGCCGAACCACACGGCCGCGAGCGCGAGGACCGTCCCGAGGACCGTCGAGACCACCACGACGAGGAACGGTCCGATCAGCGCCGTCCGGGAGCCGTGGACGAGGCGCGAGAGAAGGTCCCGTCCGCTGGCGTCGGTTCCCAGCGGGTGCGCGCCGCTCGAGCCCTGGTACGCGCCGGACAGGTCGAGGGCGTTCGGATCGTGCGGTGCGAGGAGGGGTGCGAGGGCGGCGCAGCAGAAGACGAGTCCGACGAGGGCGATCGCCACCCACCCGGACGTGCCGATGGATCTCGTGCGCCGCGTCGTCCGCCGGCCGGCCTTTCGGGCCCCGATGCGTCGCACCGCCGCTGTCGTGCTCATGAGTCCTTCTTCCCGATCGACACACGAGGGTCGAGCAGGGTGTAGGCGATGTCGATGAGGGTGTTCAGCACGATGAAGGCGGCGACGTACATCAGGCAGATCGCCTGTACGACGGGGAAGTCCTTCTGCTGTACCGAACTCACGAGGTACTGGCCGAGCCCGCCGAGTTGGAAGACCTGTTCCACCACGACGCTGCCCGCGATCAGGCCGGCGATCGTCAGACCCGCGACGGTGAGCACGGGCATCGCGGCGTTGCGCATCACGTGTCTGCGTACGACGGCCCCGTGGGGCAGTCCGCGGCTGATCGCCGTCTGCACGTGATCGGCGGACAGCTCCTGCCGGATCGCGGTCTGGGCGAGTCGCGCGACGAACGCGACGGACGCGAGCGCGAGCGCGAGCGACGGAAGGGCCATGTGGTAGGCCTCGTCGAGGCCCGCCCGGCCGGCGCCGAACACCGGGAACCACTCCAGGGCGACGGCGAACACGAGGATCAGCACGACCGCTCCGACGAAGGTCGGCACCGCCATGACGGCCGTCGCGCAGGCCATGGCGGACCGTGACAGCCGGCCGGGTCTGAGGCCGGCGAGAGTGCCGATGGCCAGCCCGAGCACCAGGACGATCGCCGCGGCCATGAGGACGAGCAGCGTGGTCGTCATGGCGCGGCTTCCGACCAGTGACGTCACCGGTTGGTTGTAGATGACCGATGTTCCGAGGTCGCCGTGCATCACGCCGCCCAGCCATCCGACGTACTGCTGCCAGACGGGGTCGTCGAGGTGGTACTCGGCCTTGATCGAGGCGATTGCCTCGGGGCTCATGGTGCGACCGTGCGTGAGATAGGTGAGCGGGCTTCCCGGTGCGGCGTAGAGCGCTCCGAAGACGACCAGGCTCGCGATGAACAAGGTCGCCGCCAGCCCCGCGACGCGCGTGGCGATGAACCGCAGCAAGACCGCGGTGGGCCGCTGCTTCGCCTTCGCCTGGCCAGGTCGCAGCGGTGTCGTCATGGTCGCCTGGCTCATCGGTTCACCTCCGGCCGCGCGTGATGGACCACGCGACCGCCCACGACTGTCCGCAGCACTCGCGTGTCGAGCAGTTCCTCGAGTGGCCGGGTGAAGATGTCCCGGTCGAGAACGATGAAGTCGGCGTACAGCCCCTCGGCGAGACGGCCGTGCAGGTGCTCGGAGCGGCTCGCCCAGGCGGCGTCACGTGTGGCGTGCACGATCGCGTCCGCCAACGGCAGGGCGTAGTGCGCGATGTTGGCGGGCAGTGACGGGTCCAGTGCCGAACGCCGTGTCGCCGCGATGTACATGTTGGGCAGGGGGGCGTGCGGTGACGTGGGGGAATCGGTGCCGAGCGCGAGCGTGGCCCCGGCGTCGGTCATCTCGGGCCAGGGGAAGCCGCGGTCGACCCGCTCGTCGCCGAGCATCCGTCGCCAGTTCTCCTGGATGGCCGGATCGGCGTGCACGGGCTGCATGCTCGCCGTGATGCCGAGTGCCGCCAGGCGGTCGATGTCCGCGGGGTCGACGACTTCGAGGTGTTCGATGCGGTGCCGGCGCTCCTTGGGCCCGTTGAGAGCGACGGCGTGCTCGACGGCGCCGATCGCGATCCGGATCGCCTCGTCACCGATGGCGTGCAGGGCGACCTGCAGGCCGGCCGCGTCCGCGGCGGCCACCACCGGCGCGAGTTCGGCAAGGCTCCAGACCGGGTCGGCGTTCGTGCCGTTCGCGTAGGGCTTGCCGAGCGATGCGGTGCACCCGTCGACGGTTCCGTCGACCATGACCTTGATGCCGGTCACCCGCAGGAACGGGGTCGACCGGTGGGCGGCGAGTTCGGCCGCGCGTTCGACCTGGGCGAGGTTCCGGCGTGCGTCGCCGGTGGGCTGGACGCGCCAGAACGCGGCGATGCGCGTGGTCAGGACGCCCGCCTCATCGGCACGGCGCATCGCCTCGTAGTCGCCTTCGACCAGCGCCATCTCGGTCGAACCGACGATCCCGGACTCGGCGTACGCCGCCAGGACGACCGCCAGGGCCTCGTCGCGGTCGGAGTCGCCGGTGAAGCTGTCGAGCACCGGCCATACGAGGTGGTGCATCGCGGTCTCGTCGACCAGGCCGGTGGCCGCGCCCCGTTCGTCACGGTGGACCGTGCCTCCGGGTGGCGATGCCGTGGTGTCGTCGATGCCGGCTTCGGCGAGGGCGGCCGAGTTCAGCCAGATCGAGTGGAAGTCGTAGGCCTGCGCATAGACGGGCCGGTCGGCGACGGCGGCGTCCAGCATGGCCCGATCGGGCACGCCGCCCGGGATGTCACCGTGCTTCCATCCGGTGGCGAGCACTCGGGGTGCGTCGGGGTTGTCCTTCGCCCACGTCCGTATGCGTCGCTGGATCTCCTCCACCGTGTCGGCGCCCCAGAGATCGACCTGGCCCGCTGCCTCGCCGGTGCCGACCACGTGCGCATGGCCGTCGACGAATCCGGGCAGGACCCTCGCGCCGTCGAGGTCGTGGATCAGGGCGTCCGGTCCGGCCACCCGTGCCGCGGTGGCCTCGTCGCCGACGTAGGCGAGCCGGTCGCCCACGACCACGAGCGACTCGGCCCAGGGGCGTCGGTCGCAGGTGAAGACGCGGGCGTTGCGGTAGAGATGAGCGGGCATGGTCGTCTCCTTGTCCATCGGGCTCCTCAGAACCGGTCGAGGCCCTCACGGGCCGCGACGTCGGGGTTGCCTGCCCGGTACTCGAGGGCGAAGCCGGGAAGGTCGAGACAGGCCGTGAGCAACGTGCTCCACCGCTCGTGGCCCGGCTGGGAATCGTCGGCGTGGACGCACACCACGGCGGCGGCGCCGTGGCCGCCGCAGAAGGAGGCCGCGCGCGCCGGCGCGGGGCGGCCGGTCATGGCGCCGCGCACCGCGTGCGCATGCCGGTACCGCTCGGCGGACGCCGATTCCGGAGTGCTGGTGTCACCGTCGGCCAGGCCGGGATCGAGAAAGTGGTTCGTGTGGATGACCCAGCCGTCGGTATCGGGTCGCATCACGGCGAAGCCGGAGGGTGACATCTCGAGGGACGCCGCCGCGGCGTGGCCGTCCCGATAGGTCGCCACGGTCAGCACGGTGGATGCGCTCACGGTCGCGGAGGCGACGATGTCCTGGGCCTCCGCCACCGTTGTCGCCTCCTCGAGGACGCGACGCGCGACAGCATGGACGGGCACGCCGCCGGTGGTGTCGTCGCAGCGATGGTTCAGGATGTTGAAGTGCAGGCCGAGGCCGGCGTCGTTGACCCCGATCTTCGCGGCCGCGCCGAACTCGGTGAAGAGCTTCACCCGGCGCCGCGTTCCGGTCACGAGCGACAGCAGGAGACCGTCCGGCGCGAGGGAGTCGTGCCAGTCCCATGTCTGGATCGTCTCGGGTGGGCCGCCGGAGGGCGGTGCGTGCACGGCGGTGGTGCACTCGCCCTGGCCGGGCGCGGCGGCGAGTACTTCCGTCCGTGCGCCGACCGCTGCCACCTGCCACGGCTCGATTCCTGACGCCTCGGCGATCCCGTCGGACTCCTCGACGAGTGCCGGGTACCAGTCGCGCAGGGCGTCGTGGCTGTGGGCGACGATGTCGCGGACGGTCGTCTCCGAGATCCTCAGAGCCTCGAAATGGGCCAGGTAGCGGGCGCTGACGTCACGCACCTGGTCCGCGAAGCGCGTGCCGATCTCGCGTCCGCGGGCGCGGTGTCCGGTGGTGGTCGTGCGCAGGGTGTGCAGCTTCATAGTGGTGCTGTCCGACCTTTGCGTGTGAGGCCCGTCACGGTGAGGGGCGGGCGACACGCTAGGAAGGTAAAACGTTTAATACAATGCTGTTTCCGATGTCACTTTCTGCTTCCTCGGTCGCCCGAGCCCGCGCCGGCGACCGCGGTCCGGCGGCGTGGGGCAGCGGCGGAAGGCGCGAACCGAGGAGGTCGCCGTGGCTCGATCGAAGGGCGTCACCATTCGCGATGTCGCCCAGCGCGCGGGTGTCTCGGTCGCGGCGGTCTCGATGGCGCTCAACGGCACCGGGACGCTGAGCGCGGCCACACGACTGCGCGTCCGGGCCGTCGCCGAGGAGATGGAGTACCAGGCCGACGCCCTCGCGCGCGGCCTGCGGCGTTCGTCGGTCGGGGCGATCGGACTCGTCATGCGATCGCTGGACGCGCTGGGCGAGTACGCGCCGCGGGGCGTCGACGTGTTCACTCGCTACATCGGCGCCGCCTCGGCGCACGCGATGGACCGCGGACTCAGTCTGATGCTCGTGCCCGACCCGACCAGACGGCCGGCACCACCGCTCGCGCTGTCGCTGGACGGCTACATCGTGATGATGCCGCACGTGGACGATCCGGTGATCGGTCTCCTCGAACGGCGTGGGATCCCGTACGTGACGCTGGGCCGCGATCCCAGCCGCCCGGAGTTCACCGACTGGGCCACCGAGGACGAGCAATCGAGCTTCCATCGCGTCTACGAGCACTTCGCCGCGTCCGGTGCCCGATCGATCGTGCTGGTGCGCGGAACCGACCCCAATGCGTGGAACATCGACAGCGAGGCGACGTACCGCGCATGGTGCGAGAGCGCCGGGATCGCACCGCGCGTCTACAGGTCGGCCGAACGCGCCGGCGAGCACGGCGGCGAGAACATCGCGCACACGATCGTGGACGACGGGACCCCCGATGCGATCCTGTGCCACACCGGCCGTCAGGCGGCCGGAGTGCTCGCGGGCCTCACGGCTCGCGGTGTGGCCGTGCCCGACCGGACGATGCTCGCCGCGGCTTCCGACTCCGAGCACACCCGGCACAGCCGCCCCGCCATCTCGGCGGTCGAACTCCACGTGGGGGAAACCGCTTTGGCCCTGCTCGACCTTCTCCAGGCGCGCATCGCGGGCGAACCGAGCGCCGGACCGGTCCTGACGACCGCCCGGTTGAGGGTCCGCGCGTCCTCGCGACGCTGCCTTGACCGATAGGGCGCACAGCGGACCGGGCTGGTCAGGCAGCGGGGTGGCGGAAGGGCCGGTGTGCGTCACCGCAGGGCGCGGGTCGGGTCACAGGTCGAGGACCAGGCGCGGGCAGGCGGCCCGGGAGACGCAGATCATCATGGTGTCGTGGCGGGCCTGCTCCTGAGGGGTGAGCAGCGAGTCCCGGTGGTCCACGGTCCCTTCCAGGACCGTGGTCTCGCAGGTGCCGCAGGTGCCCTCCCGGCAGGAGGAGAGGACAGGGACACCGGCTTCCTCGACGGCCTCCAGGACGGAACGGTCCGCCGGCACGGTCAACGTCATGCCGGACTGGGCCAGTTCCACCTCGAACGAGATCGGCGAGGCGTCCTCCCGGGCCTTGGGCACGAAGCGCTCCAGGTGCAACGCGCCCTCCGGCCAGCGGGCACACCGCTGCTCCACCGCGTCGAGCAGGGCTTCCGGACCGCAGCAGTACACCGCGGTGTCCTGCCGCGGCGATCCCAGCAGTGCGTCGATGTCGAGCAGTCCGCACTCGTCCTGGGGACGCAGTTCCACCCGGTCCGGGTGGTCCCGGACGAGCTCTCCGGCGAAGGCCATGGTGGTACGGCTGCGCCCTCCGTACACCAGCCGCCAGTCGGCGCCCCGCTGCTCCGCGGCGGCGATCATCGGCAGGATCGGGGTGATGCCGATGCCGCCGGCGACGAACAGGTAGCGGACCTTGTCGACCAGGGGAAAGTGATTGCGAGGGCCGCGGATCCGGACCGTGTCGCCCTCGGCCAGCGAGTCGTGCACGTGGCGGGAACCGCCGCGGCCGGTCGCCTCCCGCAGGACGGCCACCTGGAAGGCGGAGGTGTCACCCGGATCACCGCACAGGGAGTACTGCCGGACCCAACCGCCACCGAGTACCAGGTCGATGTGGGCCCCGGCGCCCCAGGCGGGCAGCTGCCCGCCCTCGGGGTGGGCCAGGGTGAGCCGGACGACGCCGTCGGCGACGGTCTCCTTGCGCGCCAGTGTCAGGTCGAGTTCGACCTCGGTGCGCGGAGGCGTCGCGATGGTCATGGTGTTTCTCTTTCCGGACCGGGATGTCCTCAGGCGAAGGGCTCGTTCAGGGGCTGAGGAGTTGTGGGGGTGGGCGCGGGCTTCGAAGCCGGGCCGGGACGGTGGTCATCGGGGTGGCCCAGCAGCCAGTCCCACAGGGGCACGGGATCCTCGAACTCGCGCTCGGCGCCGCAGTGGCAGACGGCCAGCAGCCGGTCGGTGCCGGGCACCCAGTGGATGCGGTGGACGCTGTCGCCCATGAGCGCGGGCGGGTGGAACCCGTTCACCGAACGGTCTCCGCCTGCTGCCCGGCGTCGGCCCGCGCCAGCCGGGCGAGGATCCGGCGGGCCGCGAGGCCGCCCGTGTCGATGTTGATGCTCAGCTCCTGGTAGCCGGCCTTCTCGGTGTCCAGGGACTTCTGCAGCACGTTGAGGGCGACGACGTCCTGCATGACCACCGTGTGGTTGCTCTCCCTCAGGAAGTCGGTGACCTCCTGGTCCTCCAGCGCGAAGTCCCGGGCCACCGCCCAGAAGTCGTAGGTGGCCCGCTCCGTCGACGGGGTGATGCCGTAGACGACCTCGACGTGGAACGCGTGCGGATCACTGCCGTCGGCACCCGGGGCGGGGGCGCCGACCGGAGCGATACGCGAGTGGAGGAGGTACAGGCCCGGAGCGTGGTACTCGATGTCCTGCCAGCGGGTGATCCGGCCCTCGATACCGGTGGACTTCGCGTAGAACGGCGGGCACTCGGCGTCGTCCATGCGCCGGCTGACGTGGACGATCCCGGCAGCGTCGTCGACCTCCGTGGTGATGGGAGTCTCGGCCACCTCGGGAGTGCCGATGTAGCCGCCGTGCAGATACGTCTCGTGGGACAGGTCCATCAGGTTGTCCACCAGCAGGCCGTAGTCGCCGTCGATCGGTTCCATGCCGGACACCACGGTGTGGTCGGGCGAGTCCAGCCATGGGGCGCGCGGCGGCAGTGTGTGGCCCGGCTCCCGTTCACCGATCCAGACCCATACGAAGGAGTCCTGCTCGATCACCGGATAGGTGGCGAGGCGTGCGGTGCGCGGGATGCGCTGCTGGCCGGGCACGGACACGCAGCCGCCGTCGGTGCCATAGGTGAAACCGTGGTAGCCGCACACCACGCGGTCACCGTCGAGCCGGCTCGGCGCCTGCGACAGCGGGAAGCGGCGGTGCACGCACCGGTCGGACATCGCCACGGCTCGGCCGTCCTCGGTGCGGTACAGCAGGATCGGCTCGCCCAGCACGGTGCGTCCGAGCAAGTGGCGCCCGACCTCACGGCCGTAGGCGGCGACGTACCACTGATTGCGCACGAAAGCTGTCATGGATGTCTCCTCGGGGTGTTGTTTTCAGGCGCCCGGCGGCGGAAGTGAGGTACGGACAGGCGTACGCGCCGGCGCTGACGTTGCTGCCGGCCGGTGCGAGGCGGCTGAGGGTGATCGAGCGGCGGCCGATCCGGTCCGCCCGGGCGGCGACGCGCCGTGCGCCCACGGCCATGCGCTCGCGGCGGGAGCGACTCATCGGCCCCTCGTCGAGGCCGGCGCGCGGCGAGCGGTTCACGGGACGGCTTCCGGGCGAGGCGGAAGGCGTGACACAACCATGGCAGCACTCCGTTGTCGACTGCGCGGTCGGCGTCGACACCCTGCACGTACCCGAGCAATGCGGCCCCGTAGCACCGTGGGCCGGGCGTCGACCGGTGCCGACCATCCTCGGGACGGGCCGGGCCGGTGACCAGCAGGCTTTCCGGATGCCGGGAAACTTCCGCGCGGCGGACACCGGACGAGGCTCCTCCCGCCCGCTTCAGCCCCGCGGAGCGGCGACGGCGCGGGAGATCGCACGGGCGCTGGTGAGGACCAGCCGAGCCAGCGCGTGCGGGGAGGCGCTGCCGTGCCGCACGACCAAGGAGACGGCGGCGGCCACCTGGCCGCTACCGCCGTACACCGGGGCGGCGACCGACAGGGCGTCCATGGTGACCTGACGGTCGCTGACCGCATAGCCGTTGGCCCGGACCGCGGCGAGTACGGACCGCACCTCACGTGGATCGGTGAGCGTCCGCTCGGTGTAGCGCTCGAACGGGCCGCCGAGCACCGTCTCCTGCACGTCGACGGGCGCGTGCGCGAGCAGGACCAGTCCGACGCCGGTGGCCGTGAGAGCGAAGCGTCCGCCGGCGCGGCTGAGCACGGGTACCGCGCCGGACCCCGCGATGCGCTCCACGTAGACCACCTCGGTGCCTTCCCGCACGGCGAGTTGGACGTTCTCGCGGGTGATCTGGGAGAGGTCCTCCAGGAACGGCAGGGCTCGTTCGCGCAGGCCCTGACCGCGCGGCGCGAGGGAGGCGACCTCCCACAGCCGCAGGCCGACCCGATAGCAACCGTCGTCGCCGCGCTCCAGGGCGCCCCAGGCGATGAGGTCGCCGAGCATGCGGTGCACGGTCGACACCGGCAGCCCGGACCGCCGGGCCAGTGCGCTCAACGTCATCTCCGGGCAACTCGCGCTGAACGCACCGAGGATCCGCAGCGCACGGCCCAGCACCGGCCCCGTGCCGTTGCCTGTCTCCGAGCCGCGGCTGCCGGGCACTGGAAGGGCATGGGCAGGGGCGTCGGCCGTCCCGGCCTCCGGATCGTCCGGCCCGGCTCCCGCGGCCTTCCTCCGCTTCCGGCCCCTCTCGGCATGCTGCTGCTCACTGACCAGCGAATCCTCCAAGGCGCCCTCGCTGCTTGCGATGACCGGATGTCCCGGTCTGCGGTCATGCGGTCGGCCCACGGCAGGATGGCGGCGGCGTCCCGGGGCGGTTCCCTCCGAGGCCGTGGCAGTCAGTCTGCAACAAGTCCACAGCGACGTCGAGAAGCCGGCGATCGCCGGGCGGTGCGCTTTCCGGTGTCAGCCGGCACGTCGCCCGCTCTCAGGGCGGTGCCGCACGATCCGGCCGTGCTGCGCGAGGCCGGTGTGCCCACCGCCGGTGCCGCCGAGCCGGGACGTGTCCGGCTCGGCGGCTACGCGATCGCGCTGCCGAACCAGTGGGAGCCGACGGTCGCCGTGGCGGCCCGGGCGCCGGTGAACCGCGGGGCCGGCGCCGGCGACCGGTTCGCGCTCGGCGCCCTGCCGGCCGCCGACGGAGAGACCGCGCGCGGGGAGAGAGAGTCCGCTTTCCCTGTGCCGGTGTCCGCGCCGGCGCACCTGACGATCACACGACGCGAGCGGCCGTCCCGGCCGGGCTCGTTCGCCTACGGGTGCCCGGCACGGCCTGGCTCGTACGCTTACGGGTGGACGGCACGGCCCGGCAGAAGGGCGCCCATCGCTCGTTCCAGCTCCGCGACGCGGTCGGCGAGAGCGGCGGTCCCGGTCTCCGGGCTGTCGCGGAGCAGCAGTTCGATCCGGGTGAGGTTCCGGGAGATCTCGGCAAGCCGGTCCGCGTCCGGATGCTGTGCGCGCGACGCCAACTGCCGGTTCTTGCGGTAGAGGTCGAGAAAGACGTTGATCTTGGTGCGCAGCACCCACGGGTCGATGGGCTTGGTGATGAAGTCGGCGGCGCCGATCGAGTATCCCCTGTAGGCGTAGTCGGCACTCGCCTCGGTTCCGGTGACCAGAATGATGGGAACATGCTTGGTCTGCTCGAGGCGCTTGATGTTGGCGGCGGTCTCGAAGCCGTCCATGCCGGGCATCCGGACGTCCAGGAGGACGACCGCGAACTCCTGGCGCAGCATCGCTTTCAGTGCCTGCTCTCCCGAGCGGGCGCGCACCAGGTGCTGGTGGAGCGGGCCGAGTACGGCCTCGAACGCGATGAGGTTCTCCTCCATGTCGTCGACGATCAGGATGCTGCACGGTTCGACCGGGCTGGTACTCATGGCGTGTCCTGGCGTCGGTCGTCGGGGCCGTCTCCCGCGTGGGAGGGTTCATCGGCGGTCGCCCCGTCCGGCGACGGCTCCGGGCGGCCGCTCTGAGGGTCGAGCAGATCGCAGATGGCGGACAGCAGGCGGTCGATGTTCACCGGCTTGGGCACGTAGTCGGAGGCGCCGGAGCTGATGGCCTTGTCGCGGTCTCCTGGCATGGCCTTCGCGGTGAGCGCGATGATCGGCAGCTGAGCGAGACGTGGGGTGCGGCGGATGGCGCGGATGGTCTCGTATCCGTCCATCTCCGGCATCATGATGTCCATCAGAACCAGCGACACGTCAGGGGACCGTTCCAGGACTTCGAGCCCCTCCCGGCCGTCCTCCGCGTACTTGACGGTGATGCCGACACGCCCCAGCGCGTGGGTGAGGGCGAAGACGTTCCGGATGTCGTCGTCGACGATCAGAATGCGACGGCCTGCCAGTACGCGGCCGGGGCGCCCGCTGAGCCATTCCTTGAGGCGCGTCGTCTCCGGCCAGGCGTCCTCCCGGCCGTCGGTGGATCCCGCGGTTTCCCTCGTCATGAGATCGTCCGGGCCCACGCGGTCCGGATCCAGGATGTCGGCGCCCAGACGGTCCGGGTGGTCGAAGGCGCGCCCGGATGCCGCGTCCTCGGCGGCGGCCGCCAGTGCCCGTGCCTCTGCCGGGAGCGCCGGTGGGACACCGCCGGCGCGCATCTCGGCCGGGCCCTGTCCCGTGGCGCCGGGGTAGAGAGAGGGAATGTAGAGGGTGAAGCGGGAGCCCGCACCGGGCTCGCTCTCGGCGACGATCTTGCCGCCGAGCATCCCGGCGATCTCCCGGCTGATGGACAGCCCGAGGCCGGTGCCGCCGTACTTGCGGTTGGTGGTGCCCTCGGACTGCTGGAAGGCCTCGAAGATCATCGGAAGCTTCTCGGGGGCGATCCCGATGCCGGTGTCCGTGACGCAGAACGCGATGACGGCTTCGGCGTTCTTCAGCGTCTCTTCCTCGAACGGCTCGCCCAGTACCCGGTCGACGCGCAGTTCCACCTTGCCGGAGTGGGTGAACTTCACGGCGTTGGACAGCAGGTTGCGCAGCACCTGCTGGAGGCGCTGCTCGTCGGAGTACAGTTCGGCGGGCACGTCCTCGCCGACGGCGATGTCGAAGCCCAGGCCGTGGTCGATGGTGAGCGGCCGGAAGGTGGCGTGGACGTAGTCGAGCAGCTTGATCAGCGGGAGTGTCTTCGGGCGCACGTCCATGCGGCCGGCCTCGATCTTCGACAGGTCGAGGATGTCGCTGATCAGCTGGAGCAGGTCCGAACCCGAGCGGTGGATGGTGGTCGCGAACTGCACCTCCTGCTCGGACAGGTGCCCGTCGGGGTTGTCGGCGAGCAGCCGGGCCAGGATCAGCAGCGAGTTGAGCGGAGTGCGCAGTTCGTGGGACATGTTCGCCAGGAACTCCGACTTGTACTGCGAGGCGGTGGCGAGCAGGGCGGCCTTCTCCTCCAACTCGGCGTTGGACCGCTGTAGTTCGTCCGACCTCTCGCGCAGCTCGGCGGTGAGTCGCTGGGACTGCGACAGCAGGGACTCCGTACGGGAGTTGGCGATGATCGTGTTGATCGAGACGCCGATCGTGTTGGCGAACTGGTCGATGAAGGCCAGGTGCACATCGCTGAACCTGCTCAGCGAGGCCAGCTCGATCACGCCGAGCACCTGGTCCTCGAAGAGGATCGGCAGGATCACGATGCTGGCCGGATAGGCCATACCCAGTCCGGAGTTGATGGTGATGTAGTCCGGCGGGACGTCGGTGATGAGGATGCGCTGTTTCTCCAGCGCGACCTGTGCGATCAGCCCACGGCCCGGAGTACCGGTGCCGGGCAGGGGACTGCTGCCGTCGCCCTGGTCGTGGCCGTACCCGGCGATGAACTGCAGGCCCTCACCGGGCGCTGCACCGGCCTCGGCCAGGAAGAACGCACCGAACTGCGCGTTCACCAGGGGAGTCAGCTCGCGCAGGATCAGGTCCGCTACCTCCACCAGGTCTCGGTGGCCCTGCATGAGCGCAGCCATCCTGGTGAGGTTGGACTCGAGCCAGTCCTTGGCGCGGGTGGTCTCGCGGAGGTTGGAGACCATGAGGTTGATGTTGTTCTTCAGTTCGGCGACCTCGCCCTGCGCCTCCACCGTGATGGCGCGGGACATGTCGCCCTGGGTGACCGCACTGGCCACTTCCGCGATCGCCCGGACCTGGGTGGTGAGGTTCAGGGCGAGTTCGTTGACGTTGGTGGTGAGCCGCTTCCACGTTCCGTAGACGCCCTCGACCCGGGCCTGACCGCCCAGCTGCCCCTCACTGCCGACCTCCCGGGCGACGCGGGTGACCTCGGAGGAGAACGAGGAGAGCGTGTCGACCATCGTGTTGATGGTCGTCTTCAGCTCCAGGATCTCCCCGCGCGCGTCCACGTCGATCTTCTTCGACAGATCGCCCTGGGCGACGGCCGTGGCGACCTGGGCGATGTTGCGGACCTGCGAGGTCAGGTTGTCCGCCATGAAGTTGACGTTGTCCGTGAGGTCCTTCCACACCCCCGACACGCCGCGCACCTGCGCCCGGCCGCCCAGCCGTCCCTCGGTGCCCACCTCACGGGCGACACGCGTGACCTCGTCCGCGAAGGCGCGCAGCTGCTCGACCATCGTGTTCACGGTGTCCTTCAGCTGGAGGATCTCGCCGCGCGCGTCCACGGTGATCTTCTTCGACAGGTCGCCGTTGGCCACGGACGTGGTCACCTGGGCGATGTTGCGGACCTGCGAGGTCAGGTTCGACGCCATGAAGTTCACGTTGTCGGTCAGCTCTTTCCACACGCCCGAGACCCCTCGGACCTGTGCCTGTCCGCCCAGGTTGCCCTCGGTACCGACCTCGCGGGCGACACGCGTGACCTCGTCCGCGAACGCCGACAGCTGGTCGACCATCGTGTTGATGGTCGACTTCAGCTCCAGGATCTCGCCCTTGGCCTCCACGGTGATCGTCTTGCCGAGGTCGCCCTGGGCGACGGCGGTGGCGACCTGGGCGATGTTGCGGACCTGCGAGGTCAGGTTGTCCGCCATGAAGTTGACGTTGTCCGTGAGGTCCTTCCACATCCCCGACACGCCGCGCACCTGCGCCCGGCCGCCCAGCCGTCCCTCGGTGCCCACCTCGCGGGCGACACGCGTGACCTCGTCCGCGAACGCCGACAGCTGGTCGACCATCGTGTTCACGGTGTCCTTCAGCTGAAGGATCTCGCCGCGCGCGTCCACGGTGATCTTCTGGCTCAGATCGCCGTTGGCGACCGCTGTGGTCACCTGGGCGATGTTGCGGACCTGCGAGGTCAGGTTCGACGCCATGAAGTTGACGTTGTCCGTGAGGTCCTTCCACACCCCCGAGACACCCGGTACCTGTGCCCGCCCACCGAGCTGTCCCTCCGTACCGACCTCCCGGGACACCCGGGTGACCTCGTCCGCGAACGCACGCAGCTGGTCCACCATCGTGTTCACCGTGAGCTTCAACTCCAGCAGCTCGCCGGTCGCCTCGACCGTGACCTGGCGTGTCAGATCACCACGTGCGACCGCCGTGGTCACCACAGCGATGTCGCGGACCTGCGCGGTCAGCCGCGCCGCCATCCTGTTGACGGCCTCGGTCACGTCGCGCCAGTCGCCGGCCAGGCCCTGCACCATGGCCCGCCCGCCAAGACGGCCCTCGGTACCGACCTCACGGGTGACGCGGGTCAGCTCGCCGGTGAACAACGACAGCTGCTCCACCATCCGGTTCACCCCACGCCCCAGGCGCCGCATGTCTCCCCGCAGCTGACGCTTGCCGTCGTGCAGCTCGACGCGCTGCGTCAGATCACCGTCCGCCACGGCGGTCAGGACGCGGGTGGCGTTCACGACCGGGACGGCCAGCGCCTCCAGCAGGGTGTTGGCCGCTTCCACGCTCGTGGTCCACGCCCCCTGTCCGGGGCTGGCCGCGAGCCGCTCGTCGAGCCGTCCCTGGCGCACCACTTCCCGTCGGACCCGGTCGAGCTCCGAGGCGAGATGAGCGTTCCGCACGATGATCTGGTTGAGCACCCCGGCCATCTCTCCGAGGACACCGTCCGGCGGGGTCCCGGTGCGTACGGTGAAATCTCCGTCACACAGGGAATTCATGGCCGCAATGAGCGGCCGCAATTCGGCCTCACGTATCCACTCGCCGACCGGCGCGGCGCCGGGAAGGCCTGCGGAATCGGGACCGATTTCAGCGGGGCGACGCCCTTCCCGGAGCTCTGGCTCACGGGAAGCGAGGTCGGACTGGGCAGCAGGATCCATGGCAAGCCATTTCCCGGCAAAGAAACTCGGTTACTTCTGTTTAGACTATATTTATCCCAATATGACTCAACAGCGAGCCGGTCGGGAGTCACCAGTGGGGTCATCCCTTGATCTGCGTGAATCCGTCTCGCGGATGCGCGTACCCGCCAACGAACTGGCGGCCTCGGCGGCGCGCAAGTTCGTGCGTGCCGTGCTCACCGAGCGATCAGCCCTGCGCTCCCCCACGGCGCCGGCCATCAGCGAGCGGCTCCTCGACGACGCCGCGCTCCTGGTCAGTGAGCTGGTCACCGACGTCGCCGCCCAGGCCGCCATCGAGGTGGAGGTCCTCTGCCGCCTCGACACCGGCCGCACCGCACCGCACGACTCCCCCGAAGGGTCGACCGGGCAGGTGGGCATCGTCGTCGAAGTGCTGGACCCCACCCCGTCGGCCACCCTGCGTGGCACCAAGGGCATGCACAGCGACATGCGCGGCTACCGGCCCCGGCTGATGCGGGCACTGGCCCAGTCCTGGGGAGTGACCTACCGGCACACCGAGAACGCGGCCTGGTTCCGTCTGGAACACGAGGCGAAGACCACGGTGGAGACCGGGCGGCAGGACCTCACCCGTTCCCTCGCCGAAGCCGTTCACCGCCCGCTGCCGGCGCCCGAGCCCGTCACAGCAGCGCCGCCGCACGGCTGCCGGAGCCGTCGCACCGGGTGGGCGGAGCGCGAAGGGCAGACCTTCCTCGCCGAGGCCGGCGAGCTCCTCGCCGGACAGCTGGACGAGGACATGGTGGCGGCGCTCGCCGGACAGCTCCTGGTCCCCAGGCTCGCCGACTGGTGCGGCGTGTGGCTGACGACGGACTCCGGCATGCGGCTGTGCCATGTCTGGCACCGGGACGAGCGGCGGATCCACACACTCCGGCCGGCCCTGGAGAAGGAACGTCTGCCCGCCGGGTTGAGCACGACCGGCACCCCGTGGCCCTGGCCCGAGTTCCCAGGTGCCGAGCAGACCGGCTCCGCGCTGGCGTTCGCGCTGACCGCGGGCGGCCAGTGCCAGGGCGCGCTCCTGATCGGCCATGCAGGGCTGCCTCACATGACCGACGCCGTCGTACGGCTTTCCGAGGACGTGGCCCGGCGGGTGGCCCAGGCCGTGGCCACTGCCCGCCGCTACACCAAGCAGGCGAGCATCAGCAGCTCGCTCCAGCGCAGGCAGCTCCCCACGTCCCTCGCCGTCATTCCGGGCGTCGACACCGCGATCGTCTACGAGCCCTGCGGCGAGGGCCAGACCGTCGGCGGCGACTTCTACGACCTGTTTCCGATGGGAAGCCGGCGCTGGTGCTTCCTGCTCGGTGACGTGTGCGGACACGATCTGGAGGCGATGTCCGCCACCGGCCTGGCCCGGCACCTCGTACGGTTGCTGGCGCGGGAGGGCCACGGCGTCCAGTCCCTGCTCAACCGGCTGAACGTCGCCATGGCGGAGGAGGCCGCCGAGGCCCTCGCGGTTCGCGGCGAGCACGAGGGTTCTCGCTTCCTGAGCCTGCTGTACGGGGAACTGCAGCCGGACATGATCGTCGGCGGCGCGCGATGCACGATGGCCAGCGCCGGACATCCGCCGCCGTTGAGGCTGTCGACGGACGGCTCGGTGACGAAGGCCACGGAACCGCAGATGCTGCTCGGAATCGACGAGCAGCAGGAGTTCCACGCCCACACCTTCACGTTCGCACCCGGTGAGACGCTGCTCTGCGTGACCGACGGGGTGACCGAACGCCGCCGAGGAGCACGTCAGTTGGATGACGACGACGGTCTGGCGAAAGTGCTGCGGGGATGCCTCGGACTGGGCGCGAAGGCCGTGGCGGAGCGCGTCCGGCGTGCCGCCCACGACTTCAGTGCCGAACCGATCGACGACGATCTGGCCGTGCTGGTCCTCCAGGCGGTTCCGGTCGACGGGCCGGGACATGTGCGGTCCGGCCAGTAAGCCCAAGGTTCCAGTAAGCCCAAGGTCACTGACGCTCCGTCGACGCCGGAGGGGGCGAAGCAGCCGGTGCCCCTGCGTGGAGCGTCGGGCGGCCTGAGGCCGCTCCTCGCGCATTCGGTCGGGGCTTGCGCCGCCACAGCGACCGCGTCGGTCGGGCCGGCTGAAGAAGGATGCCACGGTTCCTGTACCAGAGTGCGCCCGCAGGGGGGTCGTCCGATCGGATGACCCGGCCGTCAGCCGTCCCGCTCCCGGGGACGAGCCGGAACGCCGACGGGCGGGCGGCGTCACCGGCCCGAGGCTGGAGACACGGCGCGACGAGCGCGCCTCGACGTGACACGACAGGGAGTCGCCCGCGATGCAGCACAAGGCCAGGAAGTTCTCCACCCGCGCCAAGGCCGTCACCACCACCGCCGCCCTCGCCGCGGTCGCGGCCGGAGTCACCGGCGCCGTCTCCGCCTCCGCCGACACCACCGACACCACCACCGCCGCCGCACCGGCCGCCGTGACGGCGGTCAAGGACAAGGCCGTGACCACCACCGACCACCTCACCGTCCAGGCCGCCACCGACGCCGCCCAGGCCGCGCTCAAGGCCGCCCAGAAGGAGGGTCAGCGGGTGAGCGTCGCCGTGGTGGACCGCAACGGCAACACCCTCGTCACCCTGCGCGGCGACGGCGCCGGCCCGCAGGCGTACGAGTCCGCGGTCAAGAAGGCCTACACCGCCGTCGCCTGGAACACGCCCACCTCCCGCCTCACCGAGCGCCTGAAGTCCGCACCCACCCTCAAGGACATCCCCGGCACCCTGTTCCTCGCCGGCGGCGCCCCCGTCACCCACGACGACACCCCCATCGCCGGCGTCGGCGTCGCCGGAGCCCCCTCCGGCGACCTGGACGAGAAGTTCGCCCAGGCCGGCGTCGCCGCCATCGGCAACCGCCGCTGACCCGACGAGAGGCCCCGCGAGTGAGCGTCACCCTGACCGGGCAGGCCACTCCGCCGGTGTACGGCCCTCCCCCGGCCGCATGCCGTCACTCGGCTCGGTGCGGGCAACCGCCCCGCCGTACGGCACTGTCGCCCGTCCTGACCCTGTGGAGGAGTTGCATCGTGACCAAGAAGGCACCTTCCGCGGCCGGCCTCGCCCTGCTGGACGCCGCACACCGCGGCGACGCCGAGGCGGTACGGGCGGCCCTGGCCGACGGCGCGGACCTGGAGACACGCGACACCCACGGCCGTACGCCGCTGCTGCGCGCCGCCCTCGCCGACCAGGTGGCGGTGGCCGAGGTGCTGGTGGCGGCGGGCGCGGACGTGAACGCGCGGGACGCCCGCGAGGACAGCCCGTGGCTGGTCACCGGGGTCACCGGCAGCGTGGCCATGATGCGCGCGCTGCTGCCCGGCGGACCGGACGTGACGCTGACCAACCGGTTCGGCGGGGTGTCGGTGATCCCGGCGAGTGAGCGCGGCCATGTGGCGTACGTCCGGGCCGTGTTGGCGGAGACGGCCGTCGACGTCGACCACGTCAACCGGCTGGGCTGGACGGCACTGCTGGAGGCGGTGATCCTCGGCGACGGCGGCCGCACCCACCAGGAGGTGGTGGAGGCGCTGCTGGCGGCGGGCGCCGACCCGCTGCTCCCGGACGCCGACGGCGTCACGGCCCGCACGCACGCCGAACGCCGCGGCTTCCACCGGATCGCGGCCGTGCTGCGGGAGGCCGAAGGGTGAGCGCGCGCAGTCTCCTGGCGGGTGCTCTCGGCGCGCTTGCCGCCGCCACGCTGCTGGTCGGGTGTGGGTCGGGTTCCGATGCCCCAGCCGCGTCCTCCGCCTCACCGTCCGCGACACGCCCCGGCATGTCCGAGGGGCCCACCGGCGCCGGGGAGACCTTGGTGGTCACCGACTTCGGCGCCGACACCGTGACCTTCGTCGACCCGTCACGGCGTGGCGAGGCGGCCGGCCTCGGCTCGGTGAAGGTGGGCACGGCCCCGTACGGGATCGCGCTCGGTGGCGACGGGACGGCCTGGGTGGCCACGGCGGAAGGCGTGGCGGCGATCGACACAGCGGCCCGGCGGCGCACCGCGCTGATTCCCTACTCGACGGACACCAGCCCGGTGACCACCGGCGAGTACCGCGGCGGCGGCATGGGCATCGCGCTCTCCCCCGACGGCAGGCACGCGTACGTCGGCGTGAACGTACCCGGCGCCGACGGCACGCTCGAGGTGATCGACACACGCAGGCACGAGGTGGTGCGGACCGTCCCGGTCGGACGCCGTCCCTTCGACGTCGACGTCTCCGCCGACGGCCGCCGGGTCTACGCCACCGGCCACGACTCCTTCGACGTCACCGTCGTCGACACCGGCGACTGGACCGCTCGCCGCGTCGCGGTGGCCCCCTACGGCACCGAGGGCGGCCTCGGCTCCTGGCTCAAGCCGCACTACACCGCCGTGCGCCCGTCCGACGGTGCGCTCCTGCTGCCCTTCGAGGGCGAGCGGCTGGCCGTGATCGATCCGGGCACCGGCCGCGTCCGGCTCGAGCGCATGACCGCGAACACCCACCAGCACGGGGTCACGGCCGCCGCCGACGGCACGCTGTACGTGGTCGGCACCGGACCGATCGACCCTTCGCACGACGACGGCCCGTCCCTGACGGTGCGCGCCCCCGACGGCCATGAGCGCGTCGTTCCCCTGGACGGCCCGCACGAGGCCGTCACCCTGTCGGCCGACGGCCGCACCGCCTATGTCTCGGGCGGATTCACCCGCGACGGCTACTGGGACGGCCTGAGCATCGTCGACGTGCCCACCGGTCGGGTGACACGGCTCGCGGTCGGGACACGGCCCTTGGGCATGGCGGTGTTGTAGGCCCCGTCGTGGACCGGTGGAGTCGTGGCGGAGTCCGGGCGGGTTCAGCTCGGCCGGGTGGTCCGCGTGGTCCGCGTCGGGCCGGTGTGGGTGAGGGCGAGCAGGGCCATGTCGTCGCCGATCCGACCGCGGGTGTGCCGGTGGACGTCGGCGACGACGACGGCGAGGAGCTCGTCCGGGCCGCGGAGGCGCTGGCCGGTGAGCCGGCCGACAGGGTCGTAGAACGTGCCGCTCATGTCCCGGGCCTCGGTGACCCCGTCGGTGTACAGCAGCAGGCCGGCTCCCTGGGGGAATGCCACGGTGTCGACGGGAGTGCTGTCGGTGCCCAGCGGAGCCAGGCCCAGGGGCAGCGCGGGCCGGGAGGGTTCGAGCGGGCGCACCGCGCCTTCCAGGAGGAGCAGTGGTGCCGGGTGTCCGCGGTTGACCAGCCGTACCCGATCACCCGGCCGGGGGATCTCGGCCAGCACGGCGGTGGTGAAGTCCTCGACCTGGTCCAGCCCCTCGCGCTGCGCGAGCTCCCGCAGCAGGGTCTGCTCGATCCACTGCGCGAGCCCGGTCAGCGTGGGCTCCCGATGGGCCCCGTCGCGGAAGGCGCCCAGGACGACGGTGACCGCCTCGACCGCGCCCATCCCCTTGCCTCGTACATCGCCGATCAGGCAGCGCACCCCGTACGGCGTGTCCTGCACCGCGTACAGGTCGCCGCCGAGTTGCGCGTCGGTCTGGGCGGCCTCGTATCGGGCGGCGATGCGGAGCGCCCCGATGCGCGGGGGCGGCTGCGGCAGCACGGCGTGCTGCACGGCGGCGGCGATGCCGCTCACCGACCGCAGCCGCATGTCCCGGCGGTGCAGCACACGGTTCAGGACGACGGCGAGGGCCGCCATCGTGGCGACCGAGACCCAGTCGCTGTAGGCGCCCCGGTCCGTGAGCAGACCGTGGTGCGCGAGCACGGCCAGGTCGGCGGCGCACGCGGCCAGCCCCACCAGCACGGTCCCGCGCAGCGACAGCAGCGCCGCGGCGACGATCGGGGCGGCCGAGAAGCACGCCGCGGCACTGATATCCCGGGGCGTGCCCACATCCAGGACGATGCCGACGGCGAGCAGGAGAAAGGGCAGCAGGCAGACACCGCGTGGCAGAACTCCCGGCCGGGCGCGGTCCTCGCCTGGCCTCGTCACATGCCGCTCCCTCCGTCGCTGTGGGCATCCCCCTCCACACTCCCCGATCCCGGCCGGAGCCCGCCAGCCGGGCGCGACGTCATCCGGGTGCCACGCGTCGGCAGCACTCGACGACCGTCAGGGGCCGCCGGCGGATCTTGGTGCCTGGTGTGATCGGGTCGGGTCGGCGGGCGTCCGCGGGGCGGGGCGCGTGTGTGGGTGGTCGATCAATCCGGACTGACAGATCGTCGGCCGTGTGGTTACGATGTCGGCGATGAAGAACTCCTCCTCGTACGGATTGGGGGAATCGTCCGCGCAAGGTGAGTGCTGATGGCACATCACCTCGCGAACGCGATTCCGACCCGCCTGTTGATGTGGCAGCGCGTACGCGAGTACGCCGTGCCACCGTCCATGATCGAGACCACGGCCGTACGCCGTGCGGTCGGCGACTGGGCCGGTGCCTGTGCCGCCGCCCGGATCGACGTCGATCTCGATCTGCGCGCCGTGCGTGACCGTCACGGCACCGATGTCGTTCATCATCTCCGCGCGGACCTGCGCCGTCTGGCGCCGGATCTCCTCCGCTGGCACATGCCCCGGATCGCCCCGGACGGGCGGCTCCGGCCCGGCCTCACCCTCTGTCTGGCCCGTTACCCACGGCCCGGCGCCACGCCGTTGCAGTTGGTGGTGCGGACACCACCGGCCTGGGCGGACGCCGGACAGCGGATGTCGCTGACGCTGTGGGAGGGACCCGGTGACGGCTCCAGCGGGCGCCGTCCGCCCTCACCCCCACGTCCGCACCCGCACCCGCACCCCGAGCGGCGTTTCCGTCTCGATCTGCACCGGCACCTGTGGGACTCCGGCCGGAGCGGCGAGCTGGCGTGGCGGTGCGGCGCGGGCGGCGCGATCCGCGCCCGGCCCGGTCGGTCTCCCCGTCACGACTCCCCCTGGGCGGTGCAACGCTGGGCCGCCGAGGCGGAGTTGCTGTTGCGGGCCGAGGGGCGTCCTGGCGGGGCGTTCACCGTGCGCCTGGGTGCGCGGAGCCGGGCGGTGCTCGAACTCGTCGCCCCCGACGACAGCCATGCCCCGACGTTCCGGCCACTGCGGGAGCCGCTCCCGCCGCAGAGGATCGCGGCGCTCCCGGTGCTGCCGGAGGCGGCGGCCCGGCTTCTGCCGGACCTGGAGCTGCTGCGGGCCGGGCTCATCACGGCCGGCCGGCTGCATCCACTCGTCGCGCCGGCCCTGGCGTCCTACGGCCGGGAGCCGGTGGCCGCCACCGCCCCCGAACCGAGCGACCCGCACCGGGTGGCGTGCCGGGGTGAGGTCCACCGGATCGCGCTGCGGGACGGGGTGCTGACCGCGATCGATCACGACCCGGCCCAACTGCGCAGGGAGGAACTGCTGGTGGCGCTCGGCGGGCCGCCGCTGCCCTGTCTGCGGGCGATCGACACGGTGCACCGTGAGCCGGAGGCGCTGCCCGCCGTACGGGAGCGGCTCCGTCACGGTGATGTCGCCGGGGCGCTGGCCGTGGTCGAGGGGCTGCTCGGTCCCGGCGCGCTGCTGCGCGACGGTCCGCTGCGGGAGGAACTGGAGTCCGCTGCGGCCCGGCGCGTCGATCACGGGCTGTTCCGCTCCGGGCTGGTGGCCGAGCATCCCGCCGCCGGTACGCCAGGAAGCGGCGACGGCTCGGGCGCGGGGCGTCGCGAGGCGGACCACCGTCCGCGGCTCGACCGCCGCACACCGGCCGAGATGCGCCGTAAGCGCGGCAGCCGGGCCCGGCCGCGCACCGGCCTGGCCGCATGACCGGCTGACCAACTGACCGGCCGACCAGCTGACCGGCCCACCGGTCGACCCGGCGGCCTTCTTCGAGCAATCCCCCTTTCTTTGCGATGCGTTGGGCGCCGCACGCCCTCATCTCGTTCACGTCATCCGGGACAGGTTGTCCCGTTCCCTTCTCCCACCCCAGGTGATGCCCTATGACCGCCCGTACCGATACCGGCACTCGACTCGCCGTCGCCGACGACCTCCTGTCCCTCCTGCGGACGACCACCACAGAGCCGCGGCCCGACGAGCAGCTGGAAGCACTCACCCTGGCCGTCGCGGCCGACCTGCCCGTGCTGCTGTGGGGCGAGCCGGGCATCGGCAAGACCGCGGCCCTCACCCAGCTCGCCGCCTCCCTCGACCTGCCTCTGACCACCGTGATCGCCAGCGTCCACGAGCCGTCCGACTTCTCCGGGCTGCCCATCGTGGGCGACGACCCGGCGGTGCGGGGTGTGCCGATGGCGCCCCCGCAGTGGGCCGTCGAGCTGGTGCGGGCCGGACGGGGCCTGCTCTTCCTCGACGAGTTGTCGACCGCCACCCCGGCCGTCCAGGCCGCCCTGCTCCGGGTCGTGCTCGAACGGCGGGTCGGCGCGCTCCAACTGCCGCCGGGGGTGCGGATCGTGGCCGCCGCCAATCCGCGCGCCTCGGCCGCGGACGGGTGGGAGCTGAGTCCGCCGCTGGCCAACCGCTTCGTGCACCTGTACTGGGTGCACGACCGGGAGGTGGTGGTGCGCGGGCTGGGCGGCGTCTGGCCCCGGGCACAGCTGCCCCGGGTGGTGCCGGAGCGGCTGGTGGAGGCGGTGGCTTTCGCCCGGCGGGCGGTCTGCGGCTTCCTGGAGGTACGGCCGACGCTCATCCACCGGCTGCCGAGCACCGAGACGCGGCGTGGCGGCGCCTGGCCCTCGCCGCGGAGCTGGGAGGCGGCGTTGACTTTGCTGGCCTTCGCCACGGCGGCCGGCGTCTCGCGGGATGTGCTGGCGCTGCTGGTACGGGGTGCGGTGGGCGACGGGCCGGGGCTCGAACTTCTCGCGCATCTGGACCGGATGGACCTGCCGGACCCTGAGTCGCTGCTGGCCGATCCGGCCGCCGCCGCATTGCCGCAGCGCGGTGATCTGCGCCAGGCGGCGCTCGAGGCGGTGGTGGCCGCCGTCGGGGCACGGCCGGAGCGCGCGCGGTGGGCAGCGGGCTGGGCGGTGCTGGTGCGGGCGCTGGAGACCGGCGCCCCGGATCTGCTGGTCGCCCCGGCGACGGCGCTGGCCGCCCTGCGGCGGGACGACTGGGAGGTACCGGAGACGATGGACCGGCTGGCCGGAGTGGTGGGCCTCGCCCAGCGTGCGGACCGGTCGGTGCGGCAGGTCACGGCGACGGCCGGCGCGGGGCGCGCGGCGGGGTCTCGCCGATGACGGCGCCCGCGAAGCGGCCGGGACCACCGCAGCCGGCGTACCGGCCGATGCCGCCGCAGGCACTCTCTCGGCCGACGCCCCCGCAGGCACTCTCTGGGGCGGTGTCCCCGGAGGCATCCTCTCGGGCGGTGCCGCCGCAGGCGATGCCCCGGTCTGCGCCACCGCCCCCGCCCTCGTCCCCGTCACCTCCACCGCCCCCACGCCCGCTTCCGCGGCCGATGGCGCGGCCCGCGCCGCCGCGCCCCGTGCGGGTCGCCGTGCCCGGGCCGCCGGGCGGTCACGGCCGGACGGACGCTCGTACCGAACTTCCGCTGGACATGGAGAAGTTGCTGGCCGCCCGGCTGCACGCGGTGAAGGTACGTCCCTACCTGGCCGACGCCCTCTTCGCGCTGCATGTCGTGGAGGACCGGTCGGTGCCGACGATGGGGGTGGACACGTACTGGCGCTGCTACGTCTCCCCCGGCTTCGTGGCGCGCACCCCGCTGGAGGAGCTGGCGGGCGTCTGGGTGCACGAGGTCTCCCATCTGCTGCGGGACCACCACGAGCGGGGCGAGCGGTATGCACGCCAACATGAGGAGCACGGGCCCGCCGGGCGAAGCGGGACGGGGGTCTCTCCGGCCGAAGACCGGAGCAGGCTGCGGCGGAACATCGCCGCCGACTTCGAGATCAACGACGACATCTACGGTGACGGGCTGCCCGTGCCGGCCGGTGCGGCGCTGCCGTCACTGCTGCGGCTGCCCGACGGGCTGCTGATGGAGGAGTACCTGCGGACGGCGTCGATGTCCGGGCTCGCCGCGGACCTGGCCTGGCTGGACTGCGGCAGTGGGGCCGACGGGCAGCACCGGCCGTGGGAGCTGGGACCCGACGGGGCGCACGGGCTGACCAGGCAGCAGCGGGACGCCGTCCGCTTCCGGGTCGCGGAGGGGATCAAGGGCCGGCCGGGCAACGCGCCGGACGGCTGGCGCCGGTGGGCGGACGAGGCGTTCCATCCGCCGCAGCCATGGCGGCAGCTGCTGGGGGCGGCGGTCCGCTCGGCGGCGGGCGCGCCGGGGGTGGGCGAGAACCACAGCTACCGGCGTCCGTCCCGGCGCTCGGCCAGTGTCCCCGGAGTGCTGCTGCCCAGCCTGCGCCGCACGCCGCCCCGGGTGTGCGTGGTGATCGACACCTCCGCCTCGGTGAGCGACGCCGAGCTGGGCAGCGCGCTGCTGGAGGTGGCGGCGATCGCGCGGGCGGTGGGCGGGCGGCGCGACCTGGTCTCGGTGATCTCCTGCGACGCGGCGGCCGGGGTCGCCGTCCCGCTCTGCCGGGCCGAGAACATGGCCCTGGTCGGCGGCGGAGGCACGGATCTGCGCTCCGGCTTCGCTCGGGCGCTCCGCTCCCGGCCGCGTCCGGACGTGATCGTCGCCCTGACGGACGGGCAGACGCCGTGGCCGTCCGAGCAGCCGCCCTGCCGCGCGGTCGTCGGTCTCTTCCCCCGCCCCGCCCGTGCCGTGAACGAGCACGACCCGGACTACGTCCCGGACGCCCCGCCGCCGTGGGCGCGGGTGGTCACCATCGGCTGAGCCGACCGGCCTCGTCGTGTCCTGGTGGGCGGCCGTGTGCCGACCCGGTGGCGCGGGAGCGGGGGCATGAAGAAGGGCCCGGATCGTCTCCGGGCCCTTCTCCTTCTCGTAGCGGGGACAGGATTTGAACCTGCGACCTCTGGGTTATGAGCCCAGCGAGCTACCGAGCTGCTCCACCCCGCGTCGTGGACACCACCCTACACGTGTCCGAAGGCGGTGCGGCACCGCGGGGCTCGTCTCGGGTGGTCACTGCGCCGCGACCGTCAGCACCAGCTTGCCCGTGGTGGTGCCGGACTCGATGCGTCGGTGGGCCTCGGCGGCCCGCTCCAGCGGCAGGGTCTCGACCTGGACCCGCAGCGCGCCCGTCGCGGCGGCCGCCACCGCGCGGCGCAGCGCCCGGCCCGTCTCGTCGGGGAAGGCGGCGGAGAAGGCCGCCAGGTTGAAGCCGGAGACGGTCTTGTTGGTGAACCACAGTTCGTTGGCGGGAACCGCGACGTCCTCGGCGCCCGAGGCGTTGCCCATCACGACCAGGCGGCCCATCGGGGCCAGCCGGTCCAGGCCGGCGCGGCGGGCCGGGCCGCCGACCATGTCGATCACGACGTCGAACCGGCCGGCGTCGGCGACCCGGTCCCGGAGGATCACCTCGTCATAGCCGAAGCTCCTGGCGGCGTCGATCTTGGCAGCGCTGCCGACGGCGCCGACCACGCGGCCGGCGCCCAGAAGGCGGGCGACCTGGCCGAGCTGGCTGCCCACGCCGCCGGCCGCCGCGAGGACCAGGACGCTCTGTCCGGGCTCGATCCGAGCCACCCGGTCGAGGACGAGGAAGGCGGTGGTGCTGTTGGACGGTACTGCCGCGGCGACGTCCGTCGACAGGTCGAGGCCGTCCAGCGGCGCGACCAGGTCCGCCGAGGTGACCGCCACCTCGGCGTAGCCCCCGCTGTCGACGATCGTGAGCGCGGCCACCGGCTGCCCGACGGCCAGGTGCTCGACGCCCTCGCCGACGGCCCGGATCCGTCCCGCCACCTCGATGCCGGGCACGAAGGGGAGCGGCACGTCGACCACGCCGCGCCGGTAGAGGATCTCGGCGAAGTTGGCGCCCGCGTACGCCACGTCGATGGCGACCTGGCCCGGCCCCGGCTCGGGGACCGGCCGGCCGGCGACACGGAGCACGTCGGCCCCGCCGAACTCGGGGATGGTCACTGCCTTCATCTGCGTGCTGCTGTTCATGGCACCGATCCTGCGGGTACGGCGGCGCGACGGGCAGTGTGTGCTCATCCTGGGTGTGTCACCACCAGGCAGCGGCGTTCGGCCGATCTGCACGATCCCGGCGTGCCGGCACAGCGAGGGCGTTGTGGGGCCACCTCACGGGTGGGACGATGCCTTCGAGACGTCGATCGGCGACAGGGGGCAGGCCTCTTGGTGGACGAGGAGCACGGTTCTGGGGCCGCGGCGGTGTTCGACGCGCTGGGAGCCGACTACGAGAAGGCGTTCGCCGGGTCGGCCGCGCACCGGTCCTCGCTCGAGTGGGTTCTCGGCCGGCTCGCGCCCGGCAGTCGGGTGCTGGACGTCGGCAGCGGAACGGGCCGGCCCACGGCGGAGACCCTCGTCGCGGCAGGGCACGAGGTGCTCGGCGTCGACGTCTCACCGGTCATGGTGGAACTCGCCGGCCGGCAGGTGCCCGGGGCTTCCTTCCAGTGTGCCGACATCCGCGAAGTCCCCCTGCCCGACGCCTCGTTCGACGCGGTCTGCGTGTACTTCTCGCTCCTGCAGATGTCGCGCGACGACCAGTCCCGGCTCCTGAGGCGGCTCGTGCGGGCGCTGAAGCCCGGCGGCAGCCTGGCCGTCGCCACGGTGCCCCTGGACGTAGAGGACGTCGAGGGTGTCTTCATGGGCCGGAAGGTAAGGGTGACGAGCTTCGCCGCCGACGACTTCACCGCGATGGTCACCGGGGCGGGCCTGTCCGTCGTGTCCCAGGAGAGCCTCCTGTTCACCCCGTCCCACCCGGACGCCGTACCCGAGCCCCACCTCTTCCTCCACTGCCGCCGCGAACCGCGCTCACCCGTGTGAGGGCCCCGTCACCCCCAGATCCGCGCGCATCATGGCCGCGCATCCTGGACAGGTCCCGCCGGCCCTGAGGTGATGCGCGTGACGGCGGCGTACGGCCAGGGCGTAGAGCTCCTGGGTGAGGACGAGGTCGCGTCGGCTTCCCCCGGACAGCGCGTGGATGAGGTCGGCCACCGCGGTCCTGGCCTGGGCGCGGTCGGTCGGGGGTGCCAGATGGGCGTCGAACAGCGCGACGATGCGCTCGCGGCGCTGCGGGGCGGTATGTCCCGTGGCCATGGCAGGCGGCGTCACAGGGTCCGCACGGGCCGGGCCGGGTTGCCGACGGCGACGACGTTCGCGGGGACGTCCTTGGTCACGACGGCTCCGGCACCGATGACGGAGTTGTCCCCGATGGTGACGCCGGGCAGGACGATGGCACCGCCGCCGATCCAGACGTTGTCGCCGATGGTGATCGGCCGGGCGGCCTCCAGCTTGTCCCGGCGCGGCCGCGGCTCCAGGGGGTGGGTGGGGGTGAGCAGCTGGACGCTGGGACCGATCTGGCAGTCCTCGCCCACGGTGACGGCCGCGACGTCGAGCGCGGTGAGGTTGTAGTTCACGAAGGTGCGCGCGCCGATGGTGATGTTGCTGCCGTAGTCGACGTACAGCGGCGGCCGCACGTGCGCCTCGTCGCCCAGGACGCCGAGCAGTTCGGCGAGCAGCGGCCGGGCGGCGTCGACGTCCTCCGCGTAGGCGGCCTGGTAGCGGGCGGCCAGGCGCACGGCCCGCTGCTGGCGGCGGATGATCTCGGGGTCGTCGGCGATGTAGAGGTCGCCCGCCAGCATGCGTTCCAGGTTCGTCCGCGGGTCGCCCGCGAAGTGGTCCGTCGTCATGCGTACGACCGTACAGAGAGAGCGTAGGAAGGAGAGCGTACGAACGTACACTGCCGCAGGGGTGATCCCCGGCGGCGGCGAGGCCGCACGCCTTGCCGACCGCCCGCTGCCGGAGCATCGTGGTGATAGCCGGTGATCGGCGCAGAACAAGGCGTGCACGACGATGAAGCGCAACACGGGACCCAGCCGACCCGCTCCGGCGTCGGCAGACGTCCGCTTCGGCGCACCCGAAGCGATCGTGGTCGCGGACCCGACCGGGCGGGTGACGCACTGGAGCACCGGCGCGCCCGCGCTGTGGGGCTACGCCCCCGAGGACGCCCTCGGCAGACCGCTGGCCGACCTGGTCACCGCCGACGGAACAGCCGTGAGGCACCGCGACGGCAGGGCTCTGGACACACGGGTGCGGCTGTTCCCCCTGGGGCCGGTCGAGCAGCCCGCCGGGTTCGTCCTGGTGGCCGGGGGCACACCGGAGAACGGGGAGGAAACCTGGAACGGCGAAGAGGCCGGGAACGGCGCCCTGGTGACGTGGGCGTTCGACCAGCATCCCACCGCCTTCGTGATCTACGACAGCGAGGCCCGCATCCAGCGGCTGAACACCGCCATGTCCCGGATCATGGGGTACGGGGAGGACGAGATGCGCGGGCGCTTCCTCGCCGAGATCGTCCCGGGATCGGTGTACGAGGAGATCGAGCGGAGGATCCGCCGGGTGCTCAAGACGGGGCAGCCGGAATACACGGAGCCGTTCGTCAGGACGCCGGGCGAGCCGAAGGCGCACGCCTGGTTCATGGACATCTTCCCGCTCAGGAACGCGGCCGGCCGGGTCCGCGGGGTGGCCGTGTCGGCGTCCGACTTCTCGCAGCAGTACGACTTCCGGGAGCGGCTGGCGCTGCTGAGCGAGGCCAGGACCCGTATCGGCGCCAGCCTGGACGTGGAGGGCATCGCCCGGGAGCTGGCCGAGGTCGTCGTGCCGCGTTTCGCGGACGTGGTCAGTGTCGACCTGCTGGAACAGGTCTTCCGGGGCGGTGTGCCCGGGCCTGTCCCTTCCGGCCCCGTTCTGCTGCGCCGGGCGGCACACCGGACGGCGTTCGCCCGGGACGCTCACCTCCACGGCCCGGACCCGCTCCACCGCTATCCGCGGTCTTCGCCCATCGCGCAGTGCCTGGTCGACGGCCGATCGGTGCGGCACGCCGTCACCGATCAGGAGATCGTCCGCTGGCTCGCCGAGGATCCCGTACACGCGGAGCAGATCCGTGCCGGCGGGGTGCACTCGCTGATCGCCGTGCCGGTCCGGGCCCACGGCCGCACTCTCGGGGCGGTCGTGTTCGGACGACGTGCGACCTCCCTCGAGCCCTTCGGCCCCGAATGTCTGGCCGTCACCGAAGACCTGGTCGACCGGGTGGCCATCTGCCTGGACAACGCCCGCCAGTTCACCCGGGACCGTGGCATCGCGCTGGCGCTCCAGCGGAGCCTGCTGCCGAGGGGACCGACCGTTTACCCGGCCGCGGAGACAGCCGTCCGCTACCTTCCCGCGGGCGGCGAGGTGCAGGCCGGCGGAGACTGGTTCGACGTGATCCCGCTGCCCGGGGCCCGGGTCGGGCTGGTCATCGGCGACGTCGTCGGCCACGGCGTGCACGCGTCCGCCACCATGGGCCGGCTCCGTACGGCGGTGCGCACCCTCGCCGACCTCGACCTGCCGCCCGACGAACTCCTCACTCATCTCGACGACATCGTGACCCACGCGGAGGGCGAGCAGGACACGGACGCCCTCGGTGAGATCCCCGGCGACATCGGCGCCACGTGCGTGTACGCCGTCTACGACCCGGTGTCCGGCGCCTGTTCTCTGGCCCGTGCCGGTCACCCGGCTCCACTGCTCTTCCGCCCGGACGACTCCGGAGGTGTCGTCGACGTGCCCGTCGGCCCTCCGCTCGGCCTGGGCAGCCTGCCCTTCGAGGCGACGGAGCTCACCCTGCCCGCGGGAAGCCTGCTCGCCCTGTTCACCGACGGTCTCGTCACGGCCGGCGGCCGCGACATCGACGACGGCGTGGCCGCGCTGCGCAGCGCTCTCTCCCAGCCCGCCTCCTCGCTCGAGGAGCTGGCCGATACCGTGCTGGACACGCTGTGTCCCGGCCCACGCGACGACGACATCGCCCTGCTTCTCGCCCGCACGCGGGTCCTCGACCGTGACCACGTCGCCTGCTGGGACCTGACCGGTGATCCCGCCGGCGTGGCCGAGGCGCGCAAACGGGTCTGCGACCAGCTCGGCACCTGGGGACTGGAGGAGGAAGCCTTCGTCACGGAACTGGTGGTCAGCGAACTGGTCACCAACGCCATCCGGTACGCCACCGGCCCGATCAGGCTTCAGCTGATCAAGGAGCGTGCGCTGATCTGCGAAGTGTCCGACGGCAGCAGTATCGCCCCTCATCTGCGCCGGGCCAGGCCGAGCGACGAGGGCGGCCGCGGCCTGTTCATGGTCGCCCAGCTCACCCGGCGCTGGGGCACCCGCTACACGCGCGCAGGCAAGACGATCTGGGCCGAACAACCCATCGGTGAGGTGTGAGCGGACCGGTCGGCACCCGGCCCGCGCGGTGACCGGCCCGAGCGGTGACCGGCCCGTCCCTCACCGGGTGCCTGATCGCCGCCCGCTGAGGGCCCGCACGACGGAGGACCCGGCCTTGTGAGCGTCAGCGGCGAAACGGCTTGAGGATGGCGCGGACCTGCTGCGCCGCGCCCCAGTCGTGGTCGAACTGGGCGATGACGGCCAGGTGCTGACGCAACTGGAGCAGCGGCATTCGGGCTCGCCAGCCCTCGTCCAGGCCGGTCAGCTCAGCGTAGACGTCGAAGAACCGCTTCGCCTCCGGCGGGTGCGGGGAGCACCACAGGTGGGCCAGATCGACCTCGGCCCATGTGTAGGAGATCGCAGGGTCGATCAACGCGGGCCGGCCGTCCTCGGTGGCGAGGACGTTGTGCGCCCACAGGTCACCATGGGTCAGGCAGGCGGGCCGGGGTGGCAGCAGGTCGGGCAGCCGCTCACACAGGTGTTCCAGGGCTCGCCTGTCCCGCTGGTCCAGCGCCGCTCGGACACGACGCTCGGGCAGCCAGCGCAGCAGACGACGCCGGGCGAAGAACTCGTATCCGTCGGCGGTCCACGCGTTCTCCTGCCGGTAGCGGCCGAGCCAGTTGTCCCGCTCCCAGCCGAACCTGTCGTGCACGGTCGAGGTGTGCAGTCGTGCGAGCGCGTGGGCGAGTTGCTCCCAGAAGGCTTCCTGCGCCGGACGTGCCCGCAGGACGGACAACACCAGCACGTCCCGCGTGGCCAGTACGACCTGGGGCGTGGCCGGCGCACCGCGTTCCCGCAGCGCGTCGAGTCCTTCCGCTTCGGCCGCGAAGAGGCCGTCCGCCGGCACGTCGACGAACGACTTGACGAACAGCGGGGGCCCGTTGCGCCGGGTGGCGAGACCGGCGAGCGCCGCCATCCCGCCCTCGACCGGCTCGACCGCCGTGACATCGCTCAATCCGGCGGCACGGAGGCGGTCGAGCAGAAGTGAGGCTGTCTGCACGAGCCGCAGGCTACCTCAGCTTCGCGTAATGGGGCTCGGCGCGCGTTGTGACGATCGGTGAACTGGCGGCGTGCTTCAACTGGGGTGGCCTGGCCGGTGATCGGGCGTCTGAGGCGGCTCTCGTTGCCGTCGATGATCTCGTCCCTCCCGTCGGCGCCGTGAAGTGACACGTGCAACAGGCGTGGTTCACGGGGCCCGCGCCAGATGATAGACACAGCGGGGTCACAGTTCCTGTCCGCCAGCAGGAAGGTTGCTGCCGCATGTCCGCAACACGACGTCAGATCCTGGCCCGAGCGAGCGCCCTGGGAGCGGGCATCGCCTTCACCGGAACGCTGTCCGAACTCTTCGCCGGTACCGCTGCCGCGCAGAACCTGGGTCACACCGGCTACGGCGCCCTCGTCCCGGACCCGAACGGCCTGCTCGACCTGCCGGAAGGTTTCCGCTACACCGTGCTCTCCCGGGAGGGCGACCAGTTGCGGTCGGGTGAGGGGCTTGTGCCCTCCAACCACGACGGCATGGCCGCCTTCGCCGGCAGAGGCCGCCGTACGCACCTCGTCCGCAACCACGAGAACCGTGCCACCGCGAAGATCCCGGTCCCGGCCGTCGAGGGCCTCACCTACGACCCGGAGGGCAAGGGCGGTTGTACCGCCCTCACACTGGACTCCCGCAACCGCGTCCTGTCGGAGCGGGTCGCCATCGCCGGCACGGCCGTCAACTGCGCGGGCGGACACACTCCTTGGGGCACCTGGCTGACCTGCGAGGAGACCGAGGACAAGGCGGGCACCAACGGCTACACCAAGGACCACGGCTTCATCTTCGAGGTCGACCCCACGGACCCGCACCGCACCGGCGCCGTCCCGCTGACCGCGATGGGCCGCTTCCAGCACGAGGCGATCGCCGTCGACCCGCGCAACGGCGTCGTCTACGAGACCGAGGACGCCTTCCTCCAGCCGTTCGGTCTCTTCTACCGCTTCCTGCCCGCCAAGCCGCTGGGCGGCACGGGTTCCCTGCGGGCCGGCGGCCGGTTGCAGGCGATGCGGGTGCCCGGCACACCGGACCTGTCGACGATCCAGGACACCGGCGCGGTCTTCGACGGCGTCGAGTGGGTGGACGTACCCGACCCCCTGGCCGCCTCCACCCCCACCCGCCTCCAGGACTACGGCCCGAAGGGGATCACCCACGCGCAGAAACTGGAGGGCTGCTACTGGGGCGGCAGTTGCGTGTACTTCGTGTCCTCCTTCGCCCGCAGCACGGACGGCTCGGCGGCCGACCACTACGGCCAGATCTGGCGCTACGAACCACGACGGCGCCGCCTGACCCTGGTGATCGTCTTCGGTCCGGACACCGATGTGCGGTTGCCCGGCGAGTCCCCCGACAACATCTGCCTCTCCCCCAGCGGCGGCCTGATGGTGTGCGAGGACGGAAACGGTGCCCAGCACGTCTTCGGTGTCACCCGCGGCGGCGAGGTGTACGCGATGGCTCGCGGCCGACAGAACATCGGCACCCCGGAGGCGCCCGAATGGGGCGAGTTCGCCGGTGTCACGTTCTCCCCCGACGGCGACACGATGTACGTCAACTGCTACACGCCGGGCACCACCTTCGCGGTGACCGGGCCCTGGCGCGGATAGCAGATCAAGGGGCGCCGGTCGCGATCACGCCGGGGCGGGACACCGCCCGCCCCGGCCGGTGGAACGATTCCGCGCTGCTCTTCGTCGGCGGCCCCGGCGAGCGGCGGACCACGAGGTTCTTCGCGTCGCCCGCTGGGAGCTGATCCGGTCTGCGCCGCGTCGCCGCCGCCAATAGCCTGGAAGGGAGCAGCACCAGGGCGGGAAAGATCCTCCCGATGCACTCTTACTTCGCCGAGGGGGGACGCGACACAGGCAGGAAGAGCCATGCCCTGGAATCTGAACGGCACGTATCTGGAGAGCTGCAACTGTGACGTGGTCTGCCCCTGCACCACCTCGGGCCTGGCCGCACCGGCCGATCACGAGCGTTGCCAGGTGACCTTCGCCTTCCACGTGGACGACGGGGTCGTGGACGGTGTGGACGTCTCCGACCGCAGCGTCGCCGTCTTCGTCGATGCGCCCCGGGTGATGTCCGAGGGCGGCTGGCAGGTGGCGTTGTACGTCGATGCCTCGGCCGACGACGAGCAGGCGGAGGCACTGACAAGGGTCTTCTCCGGCCGGGCCGGAGGGCCGATGGCGGCGCTCGCCCCGCTCGTCGGTGAGGTCCTCGGCGTGGAGCGCGTCCCCATCCACCATCGCGACGAGGGCCGCCGTCACGCCGCGCGGGTGGGCGACGCCATCGACGTCGAGATCGAGGACCAGATCGCCCCACAGTTCGGCGAGGACGGTCCGGTGATGGGCCTGACCGGCATGTTCCACCCGGTGAACAGCACGCTGACGATCGCCCGGTCCACCCGGGCAACGGGCGACGGGGTGTACGGCCGGTCCTGGGACTTCACCGGCGGCAACGGACACTCGGCGCCCTTCACATGGTCCGCATGACCGGTGGGCCGGTCACGGTCCGCCGCGCCGCGGGGCCCGCGGGACTTCTGCTGATCGCGGCGGCCGTCGCCTGGGTCTGGGTGGTGACGCTCTGGGGTGGGGCGGGCATGCGGGCGATGCCCGGCACCATGGGCCTGGGCCTGCCCGCCTTCCTGGCCGTGTGGACGCTGATGATGGCCGCGATGATGCTGCCGGCCACGGCGTCCGTCGCCGCGCTGTACGCCCGCACCATCGTCGCGCGCCGGACACCGCGCATGGCCCTTTTCACCGTCGCCTACCTGCTGGTGTGGGCGGCGGCCGGGCTTCCGGCGTACGCGCTGGCCGCCGGCCTGGGCCGGGTGGCCAGCCTGCCCGCCGCGGCGGGGACCGCGGTGGCCGCGGCCGTGTTCGCGGTCAGTGGCGTCTACCAGCTCACGCCCCTCAAGGACCGCTGCCTGGCGAAGTGCCGTTCACCGGTCGGGCTGGTGCTGCGCTGCGCCTCGTATCCGCCGCGTTCGCGCGATCTGCGTGCCGGAGCCCGCCACGGGGCCTTCTGCCTGGGCTGTTGCTGGTCGCTCATGATGCTGCTGGCCGCGTTCGGCGTGATGAACCTGTGGGCCATGGTGGTGCTGGCCGCCGTGATCACCGCCGAGAAGCTCGCTCCGGCCGGTCACCTGGTGGCCCGTGTCGTGGGGATCGCCTCGATCGCCCTGGCCGTCGCCGTCTTCTGGGTCCCGGCGCTGGCTCCGGGCCTCACCGGCGGGGACACCAGCGGCATGTGAGACATTTCTCGCGCGGCGGTGTTCACCCCGGCCGACCTCGAATGCGCTGCCCGCAGGGGAGCACAGGCGGCGTTCGAGCGAGAGATCGCACATCGCCAGGGCCGGCCGTCGACCACTGAGGACTACAGGACCGCCATCGCCGACACCGGCCGACGCTCTCCGCACGGGCGATCGAGGAGTTCGCCGAAGACATCGACGAGTACAGCCGGCTCTGAGACCGACGCCCGTGCGCGGCCGTGCCCCCTTCATGGCTTCGCCGGGCGGTGGTGGGCGGCGCGCGCGGGCCTCCCAGTCGACGTCGATCTCCGGGCAGCGGCGATCGGAGTAGCCCGGCACCGCGAAGCCGCGGTGGGGCGGCCGGTCGGCGAGGCCTACGCCGACCACCCGCACGGGCGCCTCACCAGGGGCGTATTCGCCGCAGGGTCGCGTCCCGCAGGTGGGCGCAGACCCGGCACGTCCTGAACCGGCGGGCACCCGCCCGTCGCCGTTCCCGGTGCAGCCACCAGGGGCGGGTCTCGCGGACGATCCGGGCGAGGGCGCCCCACCTGTAGCCGACTCGAAGAGGCACTGACGCCGTGCGCGGCAGACGCTCTCGCTATCGGGGTCCGTGCAGGAAGGTGGGCAGCCGGTACGAGCGCACCACGGCGGTCACGGTCGCGGCGACGAGGGCCGCGCCCCACGGTGCCAGGTCGCGCAGCGGTCCGTGCCCCTCCGCCGTCACACCGCGCGGCGGCACCCGCCCCTCGGGGTCGTAGACGACGGCGAGCGCGTCACCGGGCCGCGTCTCCTGCCCGCAGCCGCGCCAGATGCGGACCGTGAGCGGAACGCCGTCGCGGTCCGTCACCGAGCAGAGATAGCGGCCGTGCCGGCCGTCCGTCACCCTGCCGTCCTCGACCGACGTCACCACCGCGGACTCCACCCGCCCCCGTTCCGCCAGCACCAGGCCGGCGGCGGCCTGCGGCGCCTGGACCGCGAGGCACACTCCGAGCAGGGCGGTGACACCGATCAGCGCACGGCCGGCTCCCACACAGGACAGGTACAGGGCGAGGGCCGCCGCGCACACCAGTCCCGCCTCGCCGTCGGCCAGTGAGGGCCTGCCCGTCCAGGCGCCCAGGACGGCCGTGCCGACGATCGCCGCGGCGCCGAGGCTTCCCGCGAGGATCCCCTCTCCGAGAAGCCGGCCGGGCGGCAGCCCGACGAATTCGGCAGGGCCCCACACCGTGGTCCGCAGGTGCGCCATGAGGTGCGGCTCGGCACGGGTCGAGGGCCGACGCCTTCGGCGCATGCGTGTCACACTTCCGCGTCCCTTCCACGCCCGTCGGCGGGCCCGTTTCACCATTCCCTTGCATTATGCAAAACCTGGTGGATACAGGGAAGCGCCGCCCGGGGCCGGCGTGAGCGACCGGGCGGCAGGCGGTCACACGTCGCGGGGCCGCGCGCTCGGACCCGCGTTCCTTCCCCCTTCCACCGTGCCGAGGTCGACGCGCTTCACTCGAAGGGGTCGGGCTTTCCCGTGGCATGGCCGTGGTAGCGGAGCAGGAGCATCGCGGCGTCGTCATGGAGCGGCCCGGCGGCATGCCGGACCAGGTCCGCACGCAGGGCCTCCAGGGCGCGCTGCGCGTCGGGCTCCTTCAGCAGGTCCGCCCGGTCCCCGAGGGGGTAGAAGGAGCCGTCCGGGTCCCGGGCCTCGGTGACGCCGTCCGTGTACAGCAGCAGTTGATCACCGGGCGCGAAGTCCACCCGATAGGGTTTCGGGCCCTCGGTCCCGTGGGCGCCGAGTCCCAGTGGCAGGGCGTAGGAGGGCGGCTGAGGGAAGTCGACGCCGCCGTCCTCACGGACGACCATGGGTGCCGGATGGCCGTGGTTGAGGAAGACCACCTCGCGCTCCGACCCGAATTCGGCGAGCACGGCGGTCACGAACCTCTCCCCCTCCAGTTCCCGGGCCACGCTGCGCTCCAGTCGCTCGCCCAGCCCGACCAGGTCGGGTTCGTCGTGGGCCGCCTCCCGGAAGGCCCCGAGCACGACGGCGGCCGTCTCCACCGCCGCCAGCCCCTTGCCCTGCACATCGCCGACGATCACGCGGATGCCGTGCGGCGAGGCGACCACCTCGTACAGGTCGCCGCCGATACGCGCCTCCGCGACCGCCGAGGTGTAGGACACCGCCGCCTGGAGCGGGCCCGCGGAGCGCGGCACCGGTCGCAGCAGCACCCGCTGGGCCACCTCCGCGATCGACCTCACACTCGCCAGCTCCGCCTCCCTGCGCGAGCGCATCACGGCGGCCGCGATGCCCGCACCGGTGACCCCCGCGACCGACGCCATCGCCGTGAACCCCCGGCGCTCCTCGAACAGCCCGTCGTACAGGCCGAGCCCCACGCACACCAGCAGAGCCACCGCGCCGATCGACGCCGTACGCCGCCACCCGCCGAGAAGCCCCGAGAAGGCCGGTCCGAGCGAGACCAGCGGCAGGAACCCCACTCCCGGCCCGACGACGACGTCCGCCACGGCCACCACGGCCATCGCAGCCATCGGCAGCCAGGACAGCAGCACGGAACCGGATCTCGGTTTGCTCACGGTCACGACGTCCTTCCAGCGGCCCAGCAGTGTTCGAGAGCCGCCGGATCACGAACACCGCAGAGGCCCTCCCCGCCTTCAGGCTATGCAAAGGCTCTCCCCGCGAAGCGGCTCCCGCCTCGCGTCTTTATCCAATAGAGGCCGAGAGTCGACATGTCCGGTATCCCGGGCCTCACCGTGTGCCGCCGCCCTTCCGGTCACCACCGGTGAGCTGACCCACCATCATGACGATGAGGCCAGCTGCCAGCACAGCTCGAAGGCCGACCGCCGCGACGCCGGAGGCCGCGATGGCAGCGCCAACAGGACGAGGGGCACGGCGAGGTACGGCTTCACGGTTCCTCCCCTGCGCACCGGGCGCAGGCCCGGGTCAGGTCGCGCCGGGTCCACCTGGACGCCGATTGAACAATCGTTTAGCATGCTGTACATGCGTTCAATCCCCGACGACCGCACCACGCGGGCCGTCATCCGTGACGAGGCGCTGCGCCTGTTCGCCGCCCACGGGCCGGAGGCGGTCACCGTGCGTCAGATTGCGTCCGCCGCGGGCGTGTCGCCCGGCCTGGTCGTGCACCACTTCGGATCGAAGGAGGGGCTGCGCCAGGAGGTCGACCAGTACGTGCTGGCCGTCTTCGAGGCGATGCTCGGCGAGCTGACCGGTGACGGCGCAGCGGAACTGCTCGATCCCGGCGCCGGGGCGAGTTCGCTGAGCGAGGCGTTCGCCCGTCACCTTCCGGACGACTCGCCCCTGCCGGGTTACCTGCGCCGGCTCCTGCTGTCGGACACAGACGCCGGGCGGTTGCTGTTCCGGCGGCTGTACGACCTGAGCAGGGCCACGCTGGACGGCCTGGCCGCGGCCGGGCTGGCCGCCCCCGGGGCGGACCCGGCGGTGCGCGCCGCGCTCCTCCTGGCCAACGACCTTGCCCTGTTCCTGCTGCGCGACCGCCTGGCCGAAGTCCTCGGCAGGGACCCGCTGTCGGCCGAGGGCATGGCGCGCTGGGCGCCGGAGATGCTCAGCATCTACGCGGGCGGGCTGAACGCGGCACCACCACATCCACGAGGAGACGCTTCATAGGGAGGCCGCGCATGGCGACCGGCTCGACACCCGCACACCCACCTGTCCTTCGGGCGACCGGAATCCACAAGTCCTACGGCAAACACACCGTGCTGCGCGGGGCCGAGCTGACCGTGGCCCCCGGGCAACTCGTCGCCGTCGTCGGCGAGAACGGCGCCGGCAAGTCGACCCTGCTGAAGATCCTGGCCGGCACCCAGCCCGCGGACCGCGGTGAAGTCTCGCTGGCCGGGGCCCTCGGCTACTGCCCGCAGGACCCGGTCCTGAACGGGGCGCTCACCGTCGAGCAGCACCTCCGCTACTTCGCCGCCGCCCGGCGCCTGCCCGACATGGACCGCGGCCGCGAACTCGTCCGCCTCCTCGGCTTCGAGCGGTACGAGCGGTCGGCCGCCGGGGAACTGTCCGGCGGCACCCGCCAGAAGCTCAACCTCACCCTGGCCCTCCTCCACGACCCGGACGTCCTCCTCCTCGACGAGCCGTACCAGGGGTTCGACTGGGACACCTACCTGCGGTTCTGGGACCTGGTCGAGAACCTGCGCGCCCGCGGCAAAGCCGTCGTGATCATCACCCATCTCGTCTTCGAACAGGACCGCTTCGACCTGCTGGCCGATCTCACCGACGGCCGCCTCGCCCCGCGCACCGCTTCCCGGGAGGACCGCCATGCCGACGCCTGACACCGCACATCTCCGGCCGCTGTACGGTCAGTTCCCGACCGCGCTGCGCTTCTCGCTGCGCGACCAGACCCGCAACCGGCTCGCCGGTCTGCTGCTGGTCGTCTTCGTGCCGGTCTGGTATCTGGTGATGGACGCCATGGCCTTGGGCCAGGTGCTGGACTTCAAGCTGTACGCCACCGGGAAGGTCCTGCACGTCGACGGCGCTCGCCTCACCCTGATCTCCGCGGGCCTCAACTCCGTCACGATGATCGCCGGGTTCGTCGTCTTCGACGCCGTGCGCAAGGCCCTCGCCTTCGACCGGCGCCTCGTCTTCGCCGGGTTCCGGCAGTCCACCCTCATCGGCGCCAAGACCCTCGCCATCGCGGCGGTCACCGGCGCGATCGCCCTGTACACCGCGCTGGCCGTCCTGTTCTTCTGGCGGCCGACGGCCGGCGGCTGGTTCGCCGTGCTCGCCGGATTCGCGGCCATCGCCCTCACCTACGGCGCCCTCGGGCTGCTTCTCGGCGTCCTGGTGAAGCGGGACCTGGAGGGTTTCTTCCTGATCATCATGGGCGGGCTGATGGACACCTTCCTGCAGAACCCGCTCGGCAATCCCCTCGCCAACAAGCCCGTCCTTCAGTGGTTCCCGTCCTTCGGCCCCATGCAGTTCGCCGTCGGCGGCTCCCTCGGTCACACCGCTCTGTGGGGCCACCTCGCCCTCGGTCCGGTCTGGGCCGCGGCGTTCGGCGCCGTGGGGCTGGCCGTCTTCCGGTTCAGGACGCGGAACCGGACGTACACCGGGTGACCACGGCGCGCGCATCGCGTCGCGCATCGACCCACGTGCAGGAATAGCCGTGGAACCCGGCCGGTTGCCACGACCATGACGACGAATGCGCCGCGGCCCGAGGTGCTGCGCTACACCGCCTTCTCCAGCTCCCCCGACGGCGGAAACCCCGCCGGTGTCGTCCTGGACGCCTCCGGACTGGACGACGGCGACATGCTGGCCATCGCCGCCGGCCTCGGGTACTCGGAGTCCGCGTTCCTGACGGCGCCCCCGGAGGGCTCCGGTGGCCAGGAGGAGCGGGCGTACAGCATCCGGTACTTCAGCCCCAAGGCCGAGGTGCCGTTCTGCGGGCACGCCACCGTGGCGACCGCCATCGCGCTCGCCGAGCGGACAGGCCCCGGGCACTTGGTGTTCGCGACGCCCGCCGGGAGCGTGCCGGTGGAGGTCGTCGAGGAGGGCGGGGCCATGAGGGCCACGCTCACCAGCGTCGAGCCGCACATCGAGGAGATCGACGCCGCCGACCTCGCCGAGGCGCTCACGGCGCTCGGCTGGCCGGCCGCCGATCTCGACCCGGCCTTCCCTCCCCGTGTCGCCTTCGCCGGCGCCCGCCATCTCGTTCTCGCGGCGGCCACGCGTGCTCGCCTCGCGGACCTCGCATACGACTTCGCGCGCCTCGAAGCGCTGATGCGCCGCTTGGACCTGACCACGGTCCAGTTGGTGTGGCGGGAGTCGGCCACCGTCTTCCACGTGCGTGACCCGTTCCCCGTCGGCGGTGTCGTCGAGGACCCGGCGACCGGCGCCGCGGCCGCCGCTTTCGGTGCGTACGCCCGTGAACTCGGCCTGGTCCCCGACGACGCCGTCCTCACCCTGCGCCAGGGCGAGGACCTGGGCCGCCCCGGTGAGCTCACGGTGACGCTGCGCCCCGGTGAGGCGCGCGTCCGCGTCAGCGGCACAGGAACCCGCATCAGCTGAGACGCCGGCCCCGGCGGCGGCGCTGCCCGCCGCCGTCGAGGGCACCATGACGTACGGTCAGCCCGCCGTCAGCTGCCACCTGACTTCTCCGTCGTGCCATTGGTCGGTGGGGGTCAGGCCGCTGGCGGTGGCGACGGCGGCGGACGCCTCGTGGTCGGGGTGGATGTGGGCGATGACCGTGTGCACGCCTTGTTCCCGGAGCCAGGCGAGCAGTCCTCGGGCCGCCTCGGTGGCGATGCCGCGCCGCTGCCAAGGAGTACCCACCACCCAGGCGATCTCCGCCACACCTCCGTGAGCGTCGGCGGTGACCGTCGCCTGGACCGTGCCGGCCAGGCAGGCCGCGTCACGCAGTTGTATGACCCAGTTGCACCAGGAGACAGTGGGGTCGGGCGAGCCGGCGACCAGGCGTTCGTAGCGGCTGCGCAGTGCCTGCGCGGTGGCCGGAGCGCCTCCGATGAAGGTGTGCAGGTCCGGGTCGGACAGCACCGAGGCCATCTCTTCGGCGTGCTCGATCGCCAAGGGCAGAAGAGTCAGCCGGCCGGTGTGGACGGTTGTGGGCTCCAGGACGCTCACGCTGCCCTCCGCTCGGGGCGTCCGACGAGTATGGGACAGGAGAGGAGACACGGCGATGGCCGAGCGCTTCATCCGTGCGGATGGTATCGAGCTGTGCACCGAGTCCTTCGGCGACCCGTCGCATCCGCCCGTCCTGCTCGTCATGGGCACGGGGGCTTCCATGCTGTGGTGGGAGGAGGACTTCTGCCGGATGCTCGCCGGGGGCGGCCGTCACGTGATCCGTTACGACCACCGCGACACCGGCCGATCCGTCACCTACGAGCCGGGCCGGGCCGAGTACACCGGCGCGGACCTGGTCGGTGACGCCGCCCGCGTGCTCGACGCCTACAGGATCCCGGCCGCGCACGTCGTGGGCGTCTCGGCCGGAGGGGCGCTCGCGCAGTTGCTCGCGCTCCATCACGCGGACCGCGTCCTCTCACTCGTCCTGATCAGCACGTCGTCCGCCGTACCCGGCGACCGCACGCTTCCTCCACCGGCCGAGGAGTTCACGCGGTTCGTCTCGACCGCGCACGTCGACCGGTCGGACGCCGACTCGGCGATCGATCACCAGGTCGCCTACGCGCGCGTCCTCGCGGGGGGCCGGCGCCCGTTCGACGAAACCGCCGCCCGCGATCTGGTCCGTCGCGACCTCGAGCGCGCGCACGATTTCGCCGCCGCCGGCAACCACGACTCGCTTCCGGACGGCGAGCTCCCGAGGGCGTCGCTGTCCTCGATCGCCGTGCCCACGCTGGTGATCCACGGGACCGCCGACCCGTTGTTCCCACTCCGGCACGGCGAGGCACTCGCCGAGCAGATCCCCGGGGGACGGCTCCTGGCCCTGGAGGACGCCGGTCACGGGGTCGACCGAACGGACTGGGCGGTGATCGTCCCCGCGATCCTCGAACACACCGCCGCATCGGCATGAGGAACACGAACAGCTGGTCCGGCACCGCGGCAGGCCCGGCGGGCCCGATTCCGGTGGTCATCGATACGCCCCGGGCAGCGGGTCAGCCGACCCATGCTCCAGGGAGGTCCGCGCGGATGACCTCGAGATCGGCCACGGTGTGGCCGCGTGCATGGATCCAGCAGTGATCCTGCGAGCCGTCCCGGCGCAGCAACCGGCCGGGAGCCGCGTACCAGCGCACGGGTGAGTCCTCCTCGCTCGCCCACATCGGATGGTCGGGCAGGGCGACACGGGAGTAGGACCGCTGGAGGTCCGGCGCCAGGGCGTCCGGCAGCTCGCAGGCGTCGTAGAGGCTGTCGGCGCCGAAGAGCGACTCGCTCAGCACCAGCTCGACCCATGCCAGGGACATCCGATCGAGGAAGGGAATCCAGCCCTGGTGGGATTCCACCACCACTGGAGGATCGTCCTGCTCGATCCGGTCGAGCGGAATCCCCCATGACGCGCAGTCCTGGTTCTCGCGACGGAAGACCAGGACGCCACCCAGGGCGTCGTGGACATGGAGCCCGGCCGGCGGGACGAGGGGGTCCTGCTGTCGGGTCAGGTCGTCCCGGTGACCCAGAAGCGCGTATCCCTCTCGCACAGCGGCGGGGAGTTCGAAGCCGAGATCGCCTTCCGCGGCGAGCAGCTCTTCCGCGGCGCAACCGTCTTCGGGTCGCAGCGGGCGCCCTGTCCACCGACCGGCGAACCACCGCACGAAGTCCCAGGCCTGCGAGCGGTCGGCCGGACCGTCTCCCAGTGCCACCGACACGTCGGGACCTTTCAACATACCGGGACGCTACCGCGCCTCCGCCGGGCAGGCCGAGCGGGCGGGTGAGGGTGCCTGCTCGTATGCTGCCGCCATGACCACCCAGACACCCTCCCTGACGCCCGCGGAAGCCTTCGATCTCCTGCTGTCCGGTAACCGGCGATTCGTCGCGGGCACCCCCGAGCACCCGAACCAGGACGCCGCCCGCCGCGCCGAGACGGCGCCGGTCCAGCATCCCTTCGCGGTGCTCTTCGGATGCTCGGACTCCCGGCTGGCCGCCGAGATCATCTTCGACCGCGGGCTGGGCGACCTGTTCGTGGTCCGCACCGCCGGTCACATCGTCGGCGCCGAGGTGCTGGGCAGCATCGAATACGGAGTGGACGTGCTGGACTGCCCGCTGGTGGTCGTCCTCGGGCACGACTCCTGCGGTGCGGTGGGCGCCGCGTGCGCCGCGCTGGAGGACGGCAAGGCGCCCGCCGGATTCATCCGGGACGTCGTCGAGCGCGTCACCCCCAGCGTGCTCGCCGCCCGGGCCGCCGGACACGTCGAGGCCGACCAGGTCCTCGCCGAACACGTGAGGTCCACCGTCGACCTGCTGCTGGACCGCTCCCGCATCCTCACCGAGCGCGTCGCCGCCGGCCGGGCCGCCGTCGTCGGCCTGTGCTACCGCCTCGCGGACGGCAGCGCGGAACTCGTCGCCGCCCGCGGCCTCGACGCGCCGGTCCCCACCACGCCCTGACGGCCGTGGGCGGTGCCGTCGGGCTCCGTTCGTCGTTATGCGTCGATGGGGCCACTGAACGGGCCGGAGCGGATCGGTGAGAGGATGCGAGGGTGTCGGCAACGAACAGTGACATCGAGAAGGCGGCCGGTGTGCTGCGCGCGGGGGGCTTGGTGGCCTTCCCGACGGAAACCGTCTACGGCCTGGGCGCCAACGCCGAGGATCCCGCCGCGGTCGCGCGGATCTTCCAGGTCAAGGGGCGCCCGCCCTCGCATCCGCTGATCGTCCACATCGGCGGTGCCCAGCAGCTGGACGACTGGGTCGAGGACGTGCCCGCGACCGCGCGCCTGCTGGCCGAACGCTTCTGGCCGGGGCCACTGACGCTGGTGTTGCGGCGCGGCCGGCGGGTGCCCCTGGAAGCGACCGGCGGGCTGGAGACGGTGGCCGTACGCGTGCCCGACCACCCCGTCGCTCTCGCACTGCTCGGGGCCTTCGGCGGCGGCGTCACCGCCCCGTCCGCCAACCGCTTCGGCCAGGTCAGCCCCACCACGGCCGACCACGTCCGTGCGGAGCTCGGCGACCGGGTCGACTTCGTCCTGGACGGCGGACCCTGCCAGGTCGGCGTCGAGTCGACCATCGTCGACGCGACGGGTGAGATCCCGAGCATCCTTCGACCCGGCGGGGTCACGCGCGAGGATCTCGAAGCGGTGCTCGGGCACCGGCTCGCGGTCCCGTCGGCAAGCCCGATCCGGGTGCCGGGCCAGCACCCGTCGCACTACGCACCCCGGGCACGGGTCGTCCTCGTCGAGCCCGAGAAGGTCGTCGCCGAGGCGGAGCGCGCACAGGAGCTGGGACACCAGGTCGGCGTCTTCCTTCCGCCGGCCCTCGCCGACGCCCCGGTGAAGGCGCACGCCGTGGTGGCCCTCCCCGACTCGCCGGCCGCCTACGCCCGCGGCCTGTACGGACTCCTGCGCGAGCTCGACCAGCAGGGGTGCGACCTCATCATCGCGTCCCTGCCCGTGGAAAACGGGCTGGGACTGGCGATCGCCAACCGGCTCCGCCGCGCCGCGGGTCCCAGGCCCTCTTGAGTGACCGGCACCGGCACCGGCGCCGGCACACCGTACCGACCCCGCTTGTGCGAGGCCGGCTCGGTGAGGAGTTCGGTGAGGAGTAACGGCCGTCATTGCATGGGGAGTTGAGCTCCTGCCCCGGCTCCGCAGCCGGCCCTCTCCACGGCCGGGTCCGTGTGACCGCGATGAGGCGGCCGCCCCCTCTTCTCTCAGGGCTAAGATTTCAACGGGTGCGCGGGCACGGGAGCCCGCGCCTCGCGAGGGAACGAGCCGCGAGGGGATGACATGACTCAGCGCAGGGCGGTGCGGCGACCGGACGCCGTGGCGGGGATCGTCGAGGACTGGGCGCGTGAGCGGCCCCATCTCGACACCGCGCCGCTGGAGGTGCTGGCCCGGCTGCACCGCGCCTATCTCCAGTACCACTCGCGGCTGACCTCGCAGATCGAACGGCACGGCCTGTCCGTGGCCGGCTTCGACGTGCTGACGGCGCTGCGCCGGTCCGGGGCTCCGTACCGGCTGACCGCGGGACAGCTGGCGGCCTCCGGTCTCATCTCCTCGGCGGGCGTCACGCTGCGCCTGGACCGGCTGGAGAAGGACGGGCTGCTCGTACGGGAGCGCGACGCCGACGACCGCCGCGTCGTCTACTCGCGCCTGACCGACGCCGGACTGCGCAAGGTCGACGAGGTGTTCGCCGAGCACCTGGAGAACGAGCGGCGGATGCTCGGCGGGGTCTCACCCGCCGAGCGCCGTCAGCTGGCCCGGCTGCTCACCAAGCTGGAGCGCTCCATCGTCGAGTCCGACGAGGCCGAACCCGAGGAGGAGGCGGAGGCGGGCTGAGCGCCGGCCGGCCGGAGCAGCGGCCGGGTCCCGCACACCGGAGTGACCGGCTGCGTCCCGGCCGGCAGGCCGAATCCCGCGCCGAAGCCGCTGCCGCCGCCGAGGGTCGGCAGCGCCGATCCCTGTCGTCCCCGGAAGCCGTTGGCCAGGATCAACCCGGTCGCCGCCACGCGGCGGCTGTCGCCGTCATGCGGCCGGGTCCGCCGCGCCCGCCTTGGACTGCTGCCTGGCCTGGGCCTGGTAGAGGCGGCGCAGCCGGACCACGCCGAGGTCGTGCTGGTAGAGGTTCTCCTGCTGGTCGGCGTCGGCGGGCATGGCCTCCAGCATGACCCGGTCCTGCTCCAGGACCTCCCAGTGGCGTTCCTCGATGAGGGTCTTGTACAGGAAGCGCCAGGTGTCGCGCTGCCAGCCGGAGACGCCGCGGTAGCGCCAGAAGAAGACACCGGTGCGCTCGGCGTCCACCGGGCAGGCCATGCCGACGATGCCGAACGGGCCGCCCGGCCCGGCCGACGGCGGGTACGGGATGGACAGGTCCACCCAGTCGACGCCGGTGCGGCACAGTTCGACCCAGTCGAAGTTGACGCCGCGCTGGTCGGTCTTCTCGAAGAAGTAGCCCCGCTCGGTCTCGCGGATGCGGAACTTGGCCGTGGTGTCGCCGTCGTACATGGTGTGCGACTCGTGGTGCAGGAACGCGCCGTGCATCGGGTCGAGCAGGTTCTCCATGGCGAAGCGCCACGGCACGTTCCACTCGGCGTAGCAGAGGATCGCGGAGGTGTCGGGGTTCGTGAGCGGCTCGGGCAGGGTCAGGTCGGCCGGCTCGGGGTGCTCCTCGTCGCCGAAGTAGGCGAGGATCGCGCCGCCGACCTCGCGCACCGGCAGGGAGGTGACGAGTGTCTTGCCCTCCAGGTTGCAGCCGGGCAGGCCGGGCACGGAGGTGACCGTGCCGGAGCCGTCGACCTCGACGCCGTGGTACCAGCAGGCGACGCGGTCGCCGAGGTGCTTGCCGAGGGAGAGCGGGGCGCCGCGGTGCGGGCAGCGGTCGGCGAGCATGGACAGGGTGCCGTCGGCCCTGCGGAACAGCAGCCAGTTCTCGCCGAGCGCGGTGACCTTGCGCAGGCCGCCGGGCTTGACGAAGTCGGAGGGCACCACGGGGTGCCACTGGTTGCGCAGGCCGTGGGCGAGGATGTGGGCCGCGGTGTCGCGGGTGGAGAGGGTCATGTCAGGCTCCCAGGCGGTGCATCTCGGCGCGGAAGGTGTCCTCGGTCCACGGCTCGCCACCCGGGGTGTGGACCTGGCGGGCGTTGAGCCCGGCCACGACGTCGGCCAGTTCGTGGCCGTCGTGCGTGAAGATCTCCTCGAGGGTGCGGGCGAGCTTCAGCTCGTACGGGGTGGGTTCGTGGTCCCGGCTCTGGTGCGGGTCGAGGTACGGCCAGGTGTCGGTGGTCATGGATGTCTCGCTCTCCGTACGGGTCACAGGTCCAGGACGAGGCGGTCGGAGGCACAGCGGGAGACGCAGATCATCATCGTCTCGCCGGCGGCGTGCTCGGCCTCGCTGAGCAGGTGGTCTCGGTGGTCGGGGGTGCCGACGAGGACGCGGGTCTCGCAGGAGCCGCAGATGCCGTCGCGGCAGGAGGAGTCGACGGTGAGCCCCGCGTTCTCGGCGGCTTCGAGGATGGAGGTGGAGGCGTCGACGGTCAGGGTCACACCCGAGGCGCGGCACTCGACCTCGAAGGCGGTGTCGTCACCGTCGCGTGCCACGGTGGCGGGTGCGGCGAACCGTTCGATGCGCAGCCGTCCGGCGGGGCAGGCCTCCTCGGCCGCCTTCAGCAGCGGTTCGGGTCCGCAGCAGTACACCAGGGCGTCGTCCGGCAGGTCGCGCAGGGCGGCCGCCAGGTCGATGTGGCCCTGCTCGTCCTGCGGTACGAGGGTCACCTCGCCGCCGGTGAGCGCGGTCAGCTCGGTGCCGAACGCCATGGTGGCGCGGGACCTGCCGCCGTGGACGAGCCGGTAGGGCACCCCGTCCCGGTCTGCCTGGCGGGCCATCGCCAGGATCGGGGTGATGCCGATGCCGCCCGCGAGGAAGACGTAGAAAGCGGCGGGTTCCAGGGCGAAGTGGTTGCGCGGGCCTGCCACGCGGACGCTCTGGCCCGGGCGCAGCTTGCCGTGCACGTGCCGCGAACCGCCACGCGAGGACGGCTCGTCGAGGATGCCCAGGCGGTAGGTCATGAGGTCGGCGGGGTCGCCGCACAGGCTGTACTGGCGGACGTGCCCGCCCACGTGCAGGTCGAGGTGGGCGCCCGGGGTCCAGGCGGGCAGCGGCTTGCCGTCGGGGTGGACCAGGTCGACGGAGAGGACGCCGTCCGCCTCCCAGGTCATGCGGCGGACGAGAAGGTCGAGTTCGTGCTCGCGGTCGGCGGTCATGGCGGTGGCCTCCCTACGCGGTGGGGATGGTGACGGGCGGGGTGAACGGGTTCTTCATCGGACCGAGCGCGTCCAGGTCGACCTCGACGAGGGTCGGGCCGTCGGAGTCGAGGGCGGCCTGGAGGACCGGTGCGGCGTCCGCCTCCGACGCGATGCGTGCGTAGGGCAGGGCGCAGGCGGCGGCGAGCGGCGCGAAGTCCGGGGTGAACAGGTCGACGCCGGAGCGGCGTTCGCTGTACTTGTCCTGCATGTTGCGCAGCACCCCGTAGCCGCCGTCGTTGAAGACGATCACGGTCAGGCGGGGGCGTTCCTGGGCGACGGTGAGGAGTTCGCCGAGGTGTACGGCGAGGCCGCCGTCGCCCGCGATGACGACGGTCGGCTGCTCCGGCCGGGCGAGCGCGGCGCCGATGCCCATGCCGAGGCCCTGGCCGATGCCTCCGCCGCGCGGGAAGACGTTGGCGCGCGGGTCGTGGATCGGCAGGAGCCGGTTGCCCCAGGACGAGGAGGGGATGGTGACGTCGCGGGCGACGACCGCGCCGCGCGGCAGGGCGGCGGCGAGCGCGTCGCAGACGGCGGCCTGGGGGCCGATGTTGTCGTGCAGGGTGGCCCGTACGTCCTCGCGTACGGCGGTGACGCGGGCCGGCCAGTCGGCGTCGGCGCGTACGGCCGACCCGGTCAGCGCGGGCAGGACGGTGGCCGCGTCGCCGTGCAGGGCGTGCCGTGCCGGGTACACCCGGCCGAGCGCGGCCTCGTCGACGTCGATCTGGATGTGCGCGTCGGGCAGCTTCAGCGTGTAGTCGGCGGTTTCGTTGGAGCGGAAGTGGGTGCCGATGGTGAGGAGCACGTCGGCGTCGGCGAGCAGGGCGCGGCAGGCCGGGGTGGTGGCGAAGTTGCCGATGACCAGCGGGTGGTCCTCGGGAACGCTGCCGCGGCCGGAGTTGGAGGTGAGCAGGCCGGCGCCGGTGGCCTCCAGCAGGGCGAGCAGTTCCTCGCGCGCGGCGGTGGCTCCGCCGCCTGCCCAGATCAGCGGGCGCCGGACGGAGGCCAGCAACTCGCGTGCGGCGGCGAGGGCGGCGGGGTCGGGCGCCGGCGCCGTGGTGGCCGGGGCCGGATCGCCCTCGTCGTGCTGGGCGGCGTACTGGAGGTCGATGGGCCACTCGACGCTCGCGGGGCCGCCGGGTGCGCTGAGCGCGGCGGCCGACGCCTCGCGCAGCAGCCGTCCGGCGTCGTGCGGGGAGGTGACGGTGGCCGCGTACGCCGACACTGCCTTCAGCATGCCGAGCTGGTCCTTGGTCTCGTGGATGAATCCGCGCCCGTTGCCCAGGTACGACGACTCGATCTGGCCCGTGACGTGCAGGACGGCCGTGCCGGACGACTCGGCCTCGATCAGGGAGCCGGCCGCGTTGCCCGCTCCGGTGCCGGTGGAGGTGAGCGCGCATCCGATGGAGCCGCGGGCGCGGCCGTAGCCGTCGGCGGCGCTCACGGCGGTGGCCTCGTGGCGCACCGGCACGAACCGCAGCTCGCGGTCGACCGCCTCCACCAGCGGAAGGTTGTGCACCGAGACGATGCCGAAGACGGTGTCGATACCGAGGGACTTCAGATGGGCGACGAGGAGGTCGCCTCCGTTGTCGTACTGCCCGTGGTGCATGGGGAGGCTCCTCACAGGATGCCGCGGCCGACTCCGCCGCAGACGTCGATGCTGGTTCCGGTGATGTACGAAGCGCGCGGGGCGAGCAGCGCGACGACGGCGTACGCCACCTCCTCGGCGCGGCCGAGCCGCCCGAGGGCGATGCCTCGGTCGGCGGCCAGCTCGGCCTGCCACTCCTCGTAGGTCAGGCCGCTGCCCGCGGCGGCGTGCCGGCGGGTCCACTGGCCGGTGTCGATCAGGCCGAGGCAGACGGAGTTGACCCGGATGCCGTCGGCGGCGAGTTCCCGGGCGAGGGACTTGGAGAGGTTGAGGATGCCGGCGCGGGCCGCACTGGTGGTGATCAGACGGGTCTCGGGCTGCTTGGCGAGCACCGCGTTGATGTTGACGACCGAGGCGGCATCCGAGGCGCGAAGGTGACTCCGGGCGGCGGCAAGGGGGTTGAGGACGCCGGCGAACTTCAGCTCCAGCTCGTCGCGCCAGTCCTCGGCCGTGGTGTCGTCCAGGCGCTTCATGCGGGACTGGCCCGCGTTGTTGACCAGGCCGTCGAGCCCGCCACCGAAGTGGGAGGCGGCGGCGTCGGTGAAGCGGCGTACGGCGTCGGCGTCGCGGACGTCGCAGACGCCGGTGAACAGCCGCTCCGTGCCGGCGCCGAGCCGGGCGGCGGCCTTGGCCAGGCGGTCGCCGTCGCGTCCGCAGGTGGCGACGCGGGCGCCTTCGTCGAGCAGGGCGCGGACCGTGGCCAGGCCGACGCCGGAACTGCCTCCGGTGACCAGTACCGTGCGGTCGGCGAGGCCGAGATCCATGACGTACTCCTTGCAGACAGATCGAGGGGTGAGGGGCTTCAGTGCATGGTGAAGCCGCCGTTGACGGCGATCACCTGTCCGGTGAGGTAGCGGGACTCGTCGCCGAGCAGGAAGGACACCAGGCCGAGGAGGTCCTCCGGCTGCTGCGGCCGGGAGATCGCCCGGTTGGCGGCGTACAGGGCGTGGCGCTCGGCCGGTACGGTCTCGGTGGCCTCGACCTCGGTGAGTCCGGGGGCGACCGCGTTGACGGTGATGCCCCGCTCTCCCAGCTCACGGGACATGCCCCGGGTGAGGGCGATGACCGCGCCCTTGGAGGCGATGTAGTGGGCCAGGCGGGGCGAGCCGTACAGGGCGGCGTCCGAGGCGATGTTGACGATGCGGCCGGGGCGGCTCATCAGCGGCAGCAGGTGCTTGGCCATGAGCCAGGGGCCGCGCGCGTTGACCGCCATGAGCCGGTCCCAGACCTCGACGTCGATGTCCTGGAACTCCTTGCCGCCCACACCGTTGGCGAGCGCCGCGTTGTTGACCAGGCCGTGGACGGGGCCGCAGGCGGCGAGCCGGTCCGCGAGCGCCGCGACCGAGGCGGGGTCGGCCACGTCCAGCGGGACGAACTCCGCCTCGCCGCCCGCCGCGCGGATCGCCTCGGCGGTCCGCTCCCCCCACGCGGTGTTCAGCTCGGCGACGACGACCCGGAAGCCGTCCGCCGCCGCCCGGCGGGCCATGGCCTCCCCCAGGCCACGGCCCGCCCCCGTCACGACGACGGTTCGCCGGACGGACGGCCCGGACGTGTCGGACACCTCAGTCACGGGTGACGCCGTACAGCGGCGAGTACTCGGGGTAGGTCGGCACCTGCGGCTTCTGCGTACCGATGATCACGCAGAACAGCGCGTCGGTGTCGCCCTCGTTCTTCAGCGAGCGGGTCACACCGGCCGGCACCACGATCATGTCGCGGTAGCCGAGGGTGCGGTACTCGACCTCGTCGGGGCCGCGGTGGATGCCGACGCGGACCTCGCCCTCCAGGACGAAGAAGGCCTCCTCGACGTCGTGGTGGGTGTGGGCCGGGCCCTCGGCCCCGGGCGGCAGCAGCATGTTGGAGAAGGTGAAGCCGCCGGAGGGGATGATCCGGTTGTCGCTCTCGTGGTTTCCGGTGGCGCCGGAGCCGACGTAGCGGATCTGCGCCCGCCGGTACTGCGGGCCGGCCTTCTCCTGGAAGGAGAGGGTGTTCCAGTCGGGCTCGCGGGAGTCCTTGGTGGCGATCAGGGACTCGGTGTACTTGGCGAGGTCGCCGCCGTTGTCGTACTCGGTGGTGGTCACAGGCATGGGGTTCAGCCCTTCTCGTGGGTGGTGCGGTGGTCGGTGGCGATGTGCAGATGGGACAGGAGCCAGGCGTTGACACGCTCGGGCTGCTCCTGGTTGGCCAGGTGACCGGCGTCCTTGACGATCACGTACGCGGTCTTGTGCAGACCGCCGGCCAGGACCTGTGAGCTGTCGGGACCGGTGACGTGGTCCTCGTCGCCGCACAGGACGAGGGTGGGCGCGGTGATGCGGTGCAGTTCGCCGCGCAGGTCGGTGGCGGCCATGGCCTCGGCGGCGTGTCCGTAGCCGGGCAGCCGGACGGAGCCGGCCATGGTGGCGGTGACGCGCTCGACGAGCTGCGGGGGCGCGCCGGCCGACACCAGACGCGGTGCGCGGGCGGCGGCGAAGGCCTCTGGGCCGAGCCGGGCCAGCTCGTCGGCGCGGGCGCGCATCCCGGCCGCCTTCTCGGGATCACTGCCCGAGCCGGGTGTGGAGTCGAGGACCATCAGCGACTCGACGAGGTCCGGGTGGCGCACGGCGAGCCGCAGGGCGATCACGCCGCCCCAGGAGACGCCGAGGACGTGGGCGCTGCCGCCGCGCGCGCGGATCACCTCGGCCGCGGTGTCGGCGTAGTCGTCCATCGTCAACGGCCCGTCGGGGTCGGCCGACTTGGCGTATCCGGGTGCGTCCCAGGCGACCACCCGGAACGTGGCGCCCAGCGCCGCGAGCTGGGGGGCGAGGGCGGCCGAGGAGGATCCGATGCCGTGCAGGCACAGCAGCAGCGGGCCGCTGTCGCCGGCCTCCTCCAGGTGGAGGCCCGAGATGTCGTAGGCGGTCACAGGATCTGACCCGTCCGTCCGGCGAGCGCGGCGAGCGAGCGCAGCACCGCGTAGGGCACGACCTGACTGGTGGCCGGGTTGGCGGCGTCGGGCAGGTGACGCACCTCGAAGCGGTAGACGCCGTGCGCGCCGCTCGCCTCGATGACGTGGGAGGTGTGCCGGGCCGCCGGGTCGGCGACGACGCTGACGCTGACCGCGTCCGGGTCGCCGACGGCGAGGGCGACGGAGGCGGCGACGTTGGTCGACTTGGGGAACTTCACCGGGACGTCCCGGGCGGTGCCCGCCATCACCTCCACCGGTTCCGTGGCCGACCGCATGCGGCTGAGCAACTCCGCGTCCATCCAGGGCTGTTCGAGGGTGGAGGGCAGCTTGGTGGTGGTCAGGCGGACCTCGTCGAGGGGGCCCATGGCGCGTACGGCCTGGAGGAGGTCGAGGCCGCCGACCGCGCCGCCGGTGAAGTAGACCCGGCCCGGCCCGGTGTGCAGCAGCCGCTTGGCGAGTTCGTCGTCGGTGAGGGCGCCGGTGGAGGCGACGAGCAGGTCGGCGCCGGAGGCGAGGATCGTCTCGCCCCAGGCGCGCACGACGCCCTGCCCGGCGGCCTCGACGATCAGGTCGCAGTGGTCCATGGCCTGTTCGACGGTGTACTGCGGGGCGGGCACGGAGTCCCCGAGGGGCCGGTTGTCGACCACGCACACCAGCTCGGCGCCCGGGATCTCGCCCGTGGCGAGCGCGCCGCCGACGACGCGGCCGATGGCGCCCCAGCCGATCAGGCCGACGCGACGCGGTGTGGGGGTGCTCATACGGGGACTCCTTCGGTGTCGGCGTCGAGGGGCGGGACGACGGGGCTGCCGTCGGCAGTGCCCGCCATGTGGGCGCGGATCAGCTTGGAGGGCGGTCCGGCGGTGCCCCACAGGTCGGACAGTTCGGGGGTGCGCCGCCACACCTTGCAGATCCAGCTGTCCTCGACGACCTGGGCGACCTCCGAGGTGTACTCGCAGACGAGGCCGGTGGGGTCGGTGAAGTAGGAGAAGGTGTTGTTGCCGGGGCCGTGCCTGCCCGGCCCCCATTCGGGGGTGATGCCGTGGTGGCGCAGGCGTCCGAGTCCGCGCATGAAGTGGTCGATCGAGCTCATCTCGTAGGCCACGTGGTTGAGGGACACCCACGGCGCCTGGTTGAAGGCGATGCTGTGGTGGTCCGTGTTGCAGCGCAGGAACGCCATCTGGTGCTCGGACCAGTCCGAGACGCGCATGCCGAGGACGTCCTGGTAGAAGGCCACCGAGGCGTCGATGTCGGGGGTGTTGAGGACGGCGTGGGTGACGCCCACGGGCACGGCGCCGTCGCGTCCGCGCGGGGCGACCGCCCAGGTGTCCGCGGACAGTTCGATCAGCCTGCCGTCGATGTCGTGGAACCGCAGTCCGTAGCCGCCGCCCACCTGGTCGAGCGGTCCGGGGCCGGTGACCGGGGTGATGCCGCGTGCTTCGAGGCGGCGTGCCGCCTCGTCGATCTCGGCGGGGGTGGCGACGGCGAAGGCGAGCCGGCCGAGGCCGATGCGGTCGGCGCGAGTGAGCTGAAGGGCGTGGTGCTCCTCGCCGGTGCCGCGCAGCCAGCTCGCGCTGTGCTCGGCCTCGACGACCTCCAGTCCCCATGCCTCTTCGTAGAAGTCGGTGGCCTCGGCGAAGTGCGGGGTGAGCAGCTCGACGGAGCGCAGGGCGCGCAGGCGGGCGATCGGCGGACGAGAGGGGTGTGTCATGGTGAGGTCTCTCCGGGGGTGCGTCAGTCGGCCCAGGGCAGGGGGGTGGCGTCGGTGCCCCAGTACAGGGACTTCTGCCGCTGGTAGGCGCGGATGAGGTCGCGGCCCTTCTCGGTGCCGAGGCCGCTGTCCTTCATCCCGCCGAACGGGGTGGAGATGGAGAACTGCTTGTAGGTGTTGATCCAGACGGTGCCGGCGTCGATGCGGCGTGCCAGCCGCCAGGCGGCGCGGGCGTCGCGGGTCCAGATGCCGCAGGCCAGCCCGTACACGCTGGCGTTCGCCTGCTCGACGAGGTCGTCCTCGTCGTCGTAGGGCAGGGCGACGAGGACCGGGCCGAAGATCTCCTCCTGGCATACGCGGGCGGAGTTGGGCAGGTGGTCGATGACGGTGGGCAGGTAGTAGGCGCCGTCTTCGTACTCCGGGCCCTGAGGGACCGTGCCGCCGCACAGGACGCGTCCGCCCTCGGCACGGGCCAGGTCCACGTACGCGGCGACCGCGTCGCGGTGGCGGTGGTGGACGAGCGGGGCGACCTGGGTGCCGGGGTCGGTGCCCGGTCCGACCCGCAGTTTGCTCACCCGCTCGACGAGTTCGCCGAGGAAGGAGTCGTACAGCGACCGGTGCACGAAGAGCCGCGAGCCGGCGATGCAGGACTGGCCGCTGGAGGAGAAGATGCCGAACATGACGCCGGCGAGGGCCTGCTCGACGTCGGCGTCCTCGCGGACGATCGTCGGGGACTTGCCGCCGAGTTCCAGGGAGGCCGGGACGAGTTTGCCGGCGGCGGCGTGCGCGATGGACCGGCCGGTGGTGGTGCCGCCCGTGAACCCGATGCGCCGTACGAGCGGATGGGTGACGATGGCGTCCCCGACGACGCTGCCCTTGCCCGGCAGGACGGACAGCAGTGCGGTCGGCAGGCCGGCCTCGGCGAGGGCCTGGTGCACCAGGCGGCCGAAGGCGAGGGAGACCAGTGGCGTCCACTCGGCGGGTTTGAGCAGGACCGCGTTGCCGCCGGCGAGGGCCGGGGCGACCTTCTGCGCGTCGGAGGCGATCGGTGAGTTCCACGGATTGATCGCGCCGACCACGCCGATCGGTTCGTACACGCTCATCGTGATGTAGGGGCCGCGAGAGGGGGTGAGGGAGTCCTCGGCGGTCTCGAGTGCGGCGGCCGTGTAGCGGAAGGTGCCGGCGGCGCTGAGGGCGAGCGCGCGGGTCTCGGTGAGGGTCTTGCCGGTGTCGGCGGTCTGGAGGGCGGACAGCTCGGCGGCGTGCTCCTCGATCAGGTCGCCGATCCGGTGCAGGAGGCGGGCGCGCCGGTGGGGCAGCAGGTCGCGCCAGGCGGGCGCGGCGGCGGCGTCGGCGGCGGCGCGGGCCGCCTCGTCGACGTCGGCGGGCGAGGCGGCGTGGACGGTGGTGATCAGGGTGCCGTCGGCCGGGTTCACGGTCCGGATCGGCCCGCCCGCGCCGCGCCTGAACTCGCCCGCGATGAGGATCTCGTCGGCTGGGATGCGCGGCATGGCGAAACCTCCGGACATGGGGTGGCACGGGGAAACCTCCGCAGGCGGCCGGCGCACGGGCCGGGAGCCGCATTGGCGAAGTGCTGGAAATCTAAGGGCTTAAATATCTCCGCCGCAAGGGGGCAGGCTGGACAACTTTTTGCTCCCGGCCGACGACGAACCCTTGACGACCCCCGACAGGCAGACGGTAGAACCTAAGCACTAAGAGATTCAGCCCTTATCCAAACGGGCGATGTCCATCGGGCCGGCGGCGAGATCCGCCGGCGCGCCCCGGGCACCCGAACCGACCCGCCGTCCCCCTCCCGTCCCGCACTGCCAAGCGTGCGCAGGGCCGCCCGGCCCCGCCCGCACGGCCCGAACCCTCCCGCGTGCGCCCTGGCTCGTCCCCCGACGCGCCGCGCGGGAGCCGGAGGACCCCTCCATGACGATCGACGCCCCTCATACAGCAGCGGGCCGCCACCCGGACACCGCGGCGCTCGCCGCCGCCATCGGCGCCCGCTTCGAACGCCTGCCCCTGTGCCGCTGGCACGTCACCGTCCGCCTGGTCATCGGCGCGGTGACCTTCTTCGAGGCCTTCGACCAGCTGCTCATCGCCTACGCCCTGCCCCAGCTGCGCGCGGCGTGGCACCTCGGCACCGGCCAGACCACCGCCCTGATGACCGTCGGCTCCGTGGGCATGCTCGCCGGCGCGCTGCTGTCCGGCCGCCTCGCCGACCGCGTCGGCCGGGTGAAGGTCATCGCGGTCTGCATCGCCGTGTCCAGCGTGTGCAACCTCGCGCTCACCCTGTGCACCTCACCGGCGCCGTTCATGGCCGCCCGGTTCGTCCAGGGGCTGGCCATCGGCGGCGAGGTGCCGGTCGCGGCCACCTTCATCGCCGAGATCACCCGCACCCACCAGCGGGGCCGCTTCGTCCTGCTGTACGAGCTGGTGTTCCCGGCCGGTCTGACGGCGTGCGCGCTGCTCGCCTCGTGGCTGGTGCCGCTGCTCGGCTGGCGCTGGATGTTCGGGCTCGCCGCGATCCCCGGCGTGCTGTGCCTCGTCGTCGCCCGGTACGTGCCGGAGTCGCCCCGCTGGCTCGCCGACCACGGACGCCACGAACAGGCGCTCGACACCATGGCCGCGATCGAGAAGAAGGTGGAGAGGATCACCGGCGGGCCCCTCCCCGAACCCGCGCCGTCGGCCCCTGTCGCACGCCGGACCGCGGGCAGGGGCGGCCTGCGCGAGCTCCTCTCCGGCCGCTACCGCAGGCGCACCCTGGTCGTCGGCGCCCTGTGGTTCGCCGGCTACTTCGTCAACTACGGCATCACGTCCTGGCTGCCCACGATCTACCGCACCCACTTCGGCCTGGACCTGTCCACCGCGCTCGGCTACTCCACCGTGACATCGTGCGCGGGCCTGGTCGGCTGCCTCGTCGTGGCCCTGACCGTCGACCGCGCCGGCCGCCGCCGCACGCTCATGTGGTGCCTCGGCGGCTCCGCCGTCGCCCTGCTGCTCCTCGGCCTCCTCTCCGGCGGCTCCGCGACGGGTGTACTCGTCTGGACCTCGCTGGGCAGCGTCTTCCTCTTCGGCGCGAACATCTGCCTGTATTTGTACACCCCCGAGCTGTTCCCCACCCGTATGCGGGCCCTGGGTTCGAGCGTCGGCGGCGCCCTGAACCGCGTCGGCGTCATCCTCGGCCCGATCGTGGTCGGCGCGGTCTACGAGGACGGCGCGCTCGGCACCGTCTTCGTGACCCTGGCGGTGGTGGCCCTCGCGGGATCGGTCACGGCGGCGGCGGGCGCGGAGGAGACGAGCGGACAGCGGCTGGAGGACGTGGCGCCGTAGGCGAGCCGTGGGGAGACCGCCCGTCCGCAGCGCATGACGACGGCCCACACAGCAGGCGGGAGAACAAGGGCAGGGACGCGGGTCACCCGCTCCCTGCCCTCCCCGTGTCCCGCCGGCCGTGAAAAGCGTGGCCCCTGACACTCCTCCCCGGCGATCAGTTCTCCTCCCGCACGCCCCAAGGAGAGCCGTACGCGGTGAGGAGATCCAGGAAGGGGCGTGGGGGCAGAGCCTCCGGACCGAGGACACCCTTGCCGGACCAGTCGCCCGTGGAGAGCAGTTCCAGGGCGACGACCGGGTTGACGGCCGTCTGCCAGACAACGGCCTGCGAGCCGTACTCGCGCATCGACCACTGGTTGTCGACCACGTGGTACAGGTACACCTCACGCGGCGCCCCGTCCTTGGTGCCCTTGACCCATGTGCCGGCACAGGTCTTGCCCGTCATCCGCTCCCCCAGTCCGGCCGGGTCGGGCAGGCAGGCGGCGACGACGTCGCGCGGGGAGACCCGCACGGGCCCGTCCTCCCCGGGCACCGTCACACTGGCCGTCGCGTCCAGTCCCAACTCGTGGAGCGTCTTCAGCTTGGCGATGAAGTCGTCGCCGAGGCCGTACTTGAACGTGACACGGCGCGCGTCCACCCAGCGGGGGATCAGCAGAACCTCTTCGTGCTCGACGTTGACGCACTCCACCGGACCGATGCCCTCGGGGAAGTCGAAGACCTCGGGCTCGCTGAACGGGGCGGTGGTGAACCAGCCGCGGTCCCTTTCGTAGACCACCGGAGGGTTGAGGCACTCCTCGATGGTCGTCCAGATGCTGAAGGACGGCGCGAAGCCGTAGCCCTCGACCGTCAGGTTCGCGCCGTCGCGGACACCGATCTCCTCGATGTCGTCGAAGAGTTCGTCGGCCGCGTACCGGGCGAAGACGTCGGACAGTCCGGGCTCGACACCCATGCCGACCAGCGCCAGCCGTCCCGCCTCCTCCCAGCGCCGGGCCAGGGCGAACTGTTCGTCGCCGAGCTTGACACCGCACTCCTCGTACGGCCGCGAGACGTTCGGGGCGGACAGCGACATCGCCATGTCCAGGTAGTGCGCCCCGGCCTCCAGTGCCGCGGTGAAGAGCGGCATCACGTACCGGGGGTCGGTGGCGTTGAGGAGTACGTCGCACCGTTCCTCGAGGAGGATCCGGCGGACCGCGTCGCGGTCCGAGGCGTCCACCCGCCGTGCGCCGAACCGGGCACCGCGCTCCCCCAGCGCCGCGACCGCCGCTTCGGCGCGGGAGAGGTCGTAGTCGGCGACGATCATGTGGGTGAGGAACTCGCGGCGAGCCGCGATCCGGGTGACGGCCGTCCCCACGCCACCCGCGCCCACGAGAAGTACGCGCATGTCACACACCTTTCGGTTCCGGGAGGCGAGCGCCTCCGGACGGGGTCGATGCAACGGGACGCGGGACTGTAAGGTCAACCGCGTTGGCATAAGGACCGGGAGGCGGGCCGGTGTGCGGGCGGCGTGCGGGCCGCCGGAGGAGGATGCGGCGGAGATGGCCAAGCAAGTCGTGCCGGAGGCCGCGCGTCAGCGGCGCCGGCGTACGCGCGGCGGCACCGTGCTGTCCGAGGAGATCATCGTGCGCACCGCCCTGCGCGTGCTGCGCGAGCACGGCAGCACCGGACTCACGGCACGCCGTCTGGGGGCGGCACTCGGCGCCGATCCGAGCACCCTGTACCGCTACTTCGCCGGTATGGACGACCTGGCCCGGGCCATCGGGGACGAGCTGATGGGACGAGCCCTGGACAGCTGGACGTCCACCGGTGACTGGCGCGCGGACCTGCGTGCTCTGGGCCGGGCCATCCACGCCTCCTACCTGGCCCACCCACAGGCCGCCGTCCTCACCGCCAGCCGGGTCACCGGCAGACCGCGCGAGATCGCGGTGGACGAGACGATCCTCGGCATCCTGCGCGGCGCCGGACTGCCCGACCCGGTGGCGGTCGGCGTGTACCACGTGTTCATCGACCAGAGTCTCGCCTTCGCCGCGCTCGACGCCGGCTCCCTCGCCCTGGCGGACGAGGTTCGGACCAGGGACGAGGAGATGTGGCGGTCCACGTATGCGCGCCTGCCCGCCGAGTCTCATCCCAACATCGCCGCCACCGCCCATCTCCTCGCCCGGCGCATGCCGCACAGCGCCTTCCCGGCCGCCCTGGAGATGCTGCTGGAGCACATAGACGTCCAGCTGTCCCGCGTCGGGGCGTGACGCCGGCGGCTCCGGCCGGCACGACCTGACGCCCGCTCATCGGCTCGCGGCGCGGCGGGGGGTGACGTCCGAGGCGCGCCGCACAGCGGGGGTCGATGTCACCGGTCCGGCGGACCCCGGGGGCTACGCGCGTAAATTCTCGCCGCCGACTCCTTGCCGTCCGCCGCGCGCCCCGGAATACTCTCGTATTGAACTTGTCAGGAGCATGCCTAGCTAGTCGGCCCGGCGAACTCCCGTGCCGTTGTCGTACCTGCTGACCGACCTCCCCACCCCCAGGAGGAACGCGTGCGGATCAGGACGTGCAACACCGCAAGGACCGCCCGGCGCCACCGTCGAGCACGCGAGTAGCCAGACCGTCCGCGGCCCCCTCCAGACCAATGTGCGCGCCGGACCCGGCGATTGAGGCACTGACGCGCAGCTGATCACACCCGGGCTCCACGCACACCCGGACCCCCCGCGGTCCGTCGCGCCCCCAACGCCCCTCAGCACGGCGGCCCTTCACGTTCAACTCACCCGCACCCCAGGCATGGCCAGGACGTGCAAGTCCCGCACGTTCCTGTCATGAGCACGACGTCCCAGTCACCGCTTGCTGCCCCACCCCTGGCAGCCGGCTCTTGCTCCGGGAGGTTTCGTGAGACCCGTCAAATCCCTGACAGCCCTCGCCACACTGTGCTTCGCCGCACTGCTCAGCCTGACCCTGGCCGTTCCCGCACAGGCCGCCGGACCGGTCTACGTCGCGCTGGGGGACTCCTACTCGGCCGGCAACGGCGCCGGGAACTACGACAGTGCCAGCGGTAGCTGCCACCGCAGCTTCAACGCCTACCCCTACCTGTGGAAGAACGCCCACGCCCCCTCGGCGTTCGCCGACACCTCCTGCTCGGGGGCGGTGACCACGGACGTGACCAACTCCCAGCTCGGCCCCCTGAGCTCCGCCACCACCCTGGTCTCCCTCACCATCGGCGGCAACGACGCGGGCTTCTCCGACGTCATGACCACCTGCGTCACCGGTTCCGACACCGACTGCGTCAACCGGGTCAACCAGGCCGAGAACTACGCCAAGACCACGCTTCCCGCCCGCCTCGACGCGACCTACAACGCGATCCGTGCCAAGGCGCCCAACGCCAAGGTGGTCGTTCTGGGGTACCCGCACGTGTACACGCTCGGTGTGTTCTGCGTCGGGCTCAGCGACACGAAGCACCGCAAGATCGACGAGGCCGCGGACGTCCTCGACAACGTCATCTCCGGCCGGGCGGCGGCCCACGGATTCGTCTTCGGTGACGTCCGCTCCACCTTCAACGGCCACGAGCTGTGCTCCGGAGACGACTGGCTGCACTCCCTGGTGATCTCCCCGAGCTGGGAGTCCTACCACCCCACCGCCACCGGCCACTCCTCCGGCTACTACCCGGTCCTCAACGCCAAGAGCTGACCGGTCTCTTGACACACCGGCACCTGGCAGGGCCCCGCCCGCACAAGCACTCGCGGACAGGGGCCCTGCCCCGCTCAGTCGGCCGAGCGGGGTCGCCGCGTCCGCAGCCCGCGTGCGAGCAGGCCGAGCAGTACGGCGTTGCACAGCGCGGACACGGCGACTCCGGCGCAGAAGATCAGCGGGCTCAGCCAGGAGAGCGAGGAGTACTCCACCGGGGTTGCCACCAGCAAGGCGAGGATGCTGAGCGGCGCGGTCGCCAGGAGCGGCCAGATCGCGGCGAACCCCGGGTCCTGCGACCCGTACACGGCGTACAGGAAGGACCCCAGCGACGCCGCGGCCACGGCGAGGTACCCGCGCGCGAGCCAGTTGTCCACCGCGGGCATCAGCAGGGCCCGGACTCCTCGAAGGCGGGCCGGTGCGGAACCCGCCATGCCCCTTGCCGCTGGTTCGGAGGGCTCCGGAACAGGTGGGAGGGACTCACGGGCGCCGGGCGCTTCGGCGGTCGCGGACCTCGCGGCCAGGGAACCGAGCGCGGCGGCGTTCACGAGTGCGCACAACAGGAGCCATGCGACCCAGCAGCCGCCGGCCAGCACCTCGACCACCCCGCCGCCCTCGGTGCCGGGCCCGAAGGGGAGGACCACGCCCACGAGGGAGAGGGGCGCCGTGAGCAGCAGAGGGCTCGCGGCGACGGCGTTCTCCGGGAAAAGGAACATGACCAGAACGGAGACGGCGAGGACAGCCAGATAGATGCGGGCGAGCCAGTTGTCCGTGGCAAGGCCGAGGAGTCGGCGCAGGCGCGGAAGACGGCGTGGGCGAGCGGCAGTCGACATCGGGCGTTCCCTCGGGTCGGTCGGTTCGGTGCTTCCACGGTGGGCCACGGGAAGCGCCCAGGCATGAGTACGCGTACTCATCGGCAGGACTGCGGAACCGGCAAGGTGCTCAGACCCGGTGACCGATGACACCGCGGTGACGCCCGGACATCACCCGCCCGGACATCTCCCGCCGGGCACCGCTCGCCCGGGCTCCGAGTTCCTTCCCCTGCGAGCCGCTCCGAGGCCGGCCGGTGGCGTAACGTTCCGCTCATGACCGTGCTGCGCGGGGCCTCGCTCGTCCTCCGCCCCACCGTCCGTGAGGACGTCCGTGCCTTGGCCGCCATCCGGGCCACACCCGAAGTGCGTGCACGCTGGAGAGGCGGAGACGATCTCGAGGCGGAGATCGCAGCCGATCTGGAGGACTCCGGTACCCGGCACCTGACCATCGACCACCGGCAACGGATCATCGGCATGATCCAGTGGTACGCCGAGGACGAGCCGGACTACCGGCATGCCGGCATCGATCTCTTCCTCGATCCCACGGCGCACGGCCGGGGCCTGGGCACCGAGGCCGTGCGGACTCTGGCCTGCCATCTCATCGATGTCCACGGCTATCACCGCCTGATCATCGACCCGGCAGCCGACAACACCGCGGCGATCCGCTGCTACACCAAGGTCGGCTTCCGGCCGGTCGGCATCATGCGGCAGTACGAGCGCGGCCCGGACGGCACCTGGCACGACGGCCTCCTGATGGACCTCCTGGCCACCGAACTGGTACGTGACGAAGGCCTGCTCAACCCTTCGCAGGGCTGAGCAGGCCTGTGACCGGCCGCGACCGACCGCGACCGGCCGGAATCGTTGTCAGGCGGTCGCCGCCGCGAAGATGTGGATCACGCCGCCGTTCGTCGTGGCGGGCAGCGTCACACTCGCGAGCTGCTTGCCCGCCTCCAGTGCGATGGGCGCGGTGGCGAAGACGTCGGTGGCCACCGGGTCCTTGCCGCCGCCTTGCACGTCACGGTAGGCGGTGGTCACGGCGACCGTGTTGCCGAAGGAGGGCTTCTGCGAACCGCCGCCGAGCGTCCAGTCGCTGAAGCCGATCTGGGCCTGCTGGGTCGTGCCGTCGGTGTACGTGAGCGTCACCGTGCCGCTCGCCGCCCCTTCCGCCGCGCTGCCCAGGAAACTCAGCTTCGTGGCGCCGGCGGCGGCCGGTACGGCGAGCGTCTGACCGCCCCCGACGACCTCGATGTTGTCGGGGTCACCGGCGGCGGCCCCGGGCCAGGTGAAGGTGAAACCGCCGGAGGAGACGGTGCCGCCCGGTCGCACGCCGGCGGCGGCGAGGGCGGTGGCCGAGTAACTCCAGCCCTCGCCGTCGAAGTTGGCCTGCGGGTTGGTGTCGTCGGCCGAGATCCCGTTGCTGTTGACGTTCCACAGCATGCTGTTCCTGGCGGCGACGGTCACCGACGCGGACGTCTTCGGCAGCGCCGTACCCGACGACGACGTGAACGTCACCGGGACGGTGTAGAAGCCCTCCTTGGTCCCGGCAGCGGCCGAGACGGAGACCTTCGCGCCGGCTGAGCCGCCGCCCGGCACCGTGAACTCGCCCTGGGAGGGTGTCACCGTGATGCCCGCCGGGGGTGTGGCGGTCCAGTGGACCTCGGTGTCCTGCTCCTGGAGCGCCTGCACCTTGACCGTCGCGGTGGCGGCGTCACCACCGGGCTCGGCCTTGAGCTTGGAGGGGGCGAGGCCGGTGAAGAACTTCACTCCGCCGCCCGGGAAGGACGGCGGGGCATCGGCCTTGGCGCTGCCCCAGGAGGTGTTGGGCTTGGATCCGAGGGTGTAGTCCAGGGTGCCGCCGTGGGTGACGAACGAGGCGGGGACCCAGGGCTTGTCGGACTTCTTGCCGTTGGTCCTCAGGCTCTGGATGTAGATGTCGTCCGCGGACGCCGCGGGCGCGTTGACCGTGATGGTCCTGTGGTTGCCGGTGTGGATCACGGCGTGCGGGAACAGCGGTGCCGAGAGCACCATGTCGGCACGGCTGGGCACCTGCGGGTACATGCCCAGCGCCGAGAAGACGTACCAGGACGACATCGTCCCGGCGTCGTCGTTGCCGGGGATTCCGCCGGGGGTGTCGTTCCACAGCTGGTCCATCTCCGCGCGGACCGTCTCCTGCGTCTTGTACGGCGTTCCCAGGTAGTCGTACAGATAAGGCGCGTTGATGTCGGGCTCGTTGGTCGGGTCGTAGCGCGTGCCGTCCTTGGCGGAGAAGTCGAAGGCACCGTCCGGGGTGCGGAAGAAGGAGTCGAGGCGGGCGACGGCCGCGTCGTGGCCGCCCATGGCACTGGCGAGTCCCGCCACGTCGGAGTAGACCATCCAGGTGTAGCGGGCGCTGGTTCCCTCGACGAATCCGCTGCCGGTGCCCGGAGTGAACGTCCCCGCCCAGGTGCCGTCGGCCTTGCGGTCACGGATGTAGCCGCCCTGCGGTGTGGCGTTGGGGTCGAAGACGTTGGTCCAGTTGCCGGAGCGGTCGAGGAACTTCTTCTCGGTGGCGTGGTCGCCGATCTGCCGGGCGAGCGAGGAGAGGGCGAAGTCGGCCGCCGCGTCCTCCAGTGTCTCGGCGGCGCCGCCCCAGCAGTGGCAGCCGTCGGACGGTACGTAACCGAGGGTCAGGTACTTGTCGAGCGCGGGGCGTTGCCCCACACACTCCACGTTGCACCCGGCGCTGTCGGAGTCGTTCGCCGTGGGCACGGTCGCGGCGGTCACCAGCGACTTCAGGGCGCCCTTCACGTCGAAGTCATGACCGCCGAAGGCGTAGATGCCGGCGAGCGCCGGGTCGGAGGGGTCGCCGGACATGACGCTGGTCTTGCCGTTCTCCAGCAGCCAGCGGTCCCACTCCCCGCCCCGCTGCTGCGCGTAGTTGAACAGGGACTGCGCGTAGTCGCTGCCGGCCGTCGGGTTCAGCAGGGTCATCAACTGCACCTGGGCACGGTACTGGTCCCAGCCGGAGAAGGTGCCGTACTGCGCCTTCTGCCCCTTGGCCAGCCTGTGCGGCTTGCGGTCGGCGCCCAGGTAGCGGCCGTCGACGTCGCTGGTCAGGGTCGGCTCCAGCATCGAGTGGTAGAGCGCGGTGTAGAAGGTGGTGCGCTGGGCGTCGCTGCCGCCGCTCACCTCGATCTTGCTCAGTTCCTTCTTCCAGGCCGCCTTCGCCTGGGACTCGACGGCGCCGAAGGTCTTGGCCGGCGGGTTCTCCGCGCGGAGGTTGGCCTCCGCGTTCTGCGGGCTGACGTAGGAGACGGCCACCTTCGCCTGGACCTTGGTGGTGCCCGCCGGGAAGGTGACGTACGCCCCTGAGCCCTTGCCGGCCACCGGGTTGCCGGACGAGGTGAAGCCCGTGCCGCCCTTGGCGGAGGTGGAGCCCGGCCGCAGGTCTCCGTCCGTCCAGGTGCCGGTCTTGGCGAACGGGGTGTCGAAGTGCGCGGTGAAGTAGAGCGTGTACAGGTCCTTGCGGTTGTTCGCGCTCTGCGGTCCGCAGAAGTTGCCGGCGCTGACCGAACCGGTCACGGTCCTGTCGGCGGCGTTCACCTGAACGTCGGCGGCCGTGCTGCCGCTCTCGGAGTTCGACGTCCGGAACAGCATGCTGGCGGGCTTGTCCGCGGGGAAGCCGAACCGTCCCGAGCCGGTACGGAGGGTGGCCGTCAACTCGGCCGAGGCGCCGCTGTCCAGGCCCACCTTGTAATAGCCGGCCGAGGCCGTCTCGTTGGCGTGGGAGAAGGTGCTGGCGTACTTGGAGTCGGTGGTGTCGGCCGTGGGCGAGGAGTCGACGTCGCCGACGTACGGCATGATCGGGATGTCGCCGTTGGCGCCGGAGCATCCGACGCCGTTGAGGTGCGTGAGGCTGAAGCCCCGGATCTTCGTCGCGTTGTACTGGTAACCGCCCGGAGCGGGCGTCGAGACCTGGTTGCCGCGGGAGTTCTGCGGACTCCACGCCAGCATGCCGAACGGCCGGACGGCGCCGGGATAGGTGTTGCCCGCGTTGGACGAGCCGATCAGCGGGTCCACGTAGGAGACCGGGTCCTTGACCGCGTCCCGGCCCGCTGCCGCCGAGGCGGGCGTGACGGTCATGGCCGTCGCTGCGGCCACCAGGGCGGCCGTCGCGACGGCGCCGAGAGCTCGCCGTCTCGGACGGCGCGGGTTCCCCACATGAGTCTGACGTATCGATGAGCCTGGCACGGCTCCTGCCCTTTCTGCCTGACGGTGTGTCAAGGCGCGCCGGAGACAGGCGCGTCCGCTTTCCGCCCGGACTGCCGACAACGTTGTCAGTGAATCGGGAGGATGCTCCCTCTGTAGTCGGGTGGTGTCAAGGGTGTCGGTGATCCCAGCGTGGCGGGATGGGGTGTGCGGGGCACCGGTTGGCGGTCCGGTGCCCCGCTCACGGGGACGCGGTGAGGGTTACGGCGCCCCGAAGGTCAGCACCAGCTGCGGGGTGTTCTCCGCGGCCGGTGCCTCACTGGACCACAGCCACAGCGCGTCCGTCCCGGTGCTGGTGAGCGCCAGGTCGTAGGCGCCTCCCAGGGCCGGGGAGAGCGCCGCGGTGTCGAGCGTCGCCGAGTAGACCGTCGAGAGGTCGGTGGCCCCGCTCAGGGTGCCGACGACGGTCGAGGACACGGCGGGCTTGGAGGCGTAGGTGGTTCCCGCTTCCGTCCAGCTTCCGCCGACCGGCAGCACGGAGATGTCGTCCGTGCTGCCCGCGCTGCTCAGCGTGGTCGTCTTCACCGCCAGCCGCGCGCTCTTGAGCACCGTACCGGCCGGGGCGGCCGGCAGGTCGAAACGCAGATACGTCTCGTACGCCGAGCTGCCGCGGACCGCCAGCGAGGTGGAGGTGCCGTAATTGGTCCCGGTGGCACCGGCGTTGACGTAGGTGTCGTCCGAGGCTCGGACGCTCTGCACGCTGTCGGCCGGGGCCGAGGCCAGGGTGTAGTGGCTCTGCACCTGGTCCGCGCTCAGCACCGACGGGTAGATCGCCGTCTCGTCGATCTGCCCGGCGAAGTAGCTGCTGGACGGCTGGTTCGGCCAACCGTTGAGGTTGTCGCCGCCGACGTGCCAGTAGCCGGTGTAGCTCTGGTTGTTCGTCTCGCCGAGCGTGCCGACCTGGCTGCCGTCCACGTACAGCGCCATCCCGGAGGGGCCCTGGGTGGCGACGACGTGGTGCCAGGAGCCGTCGTTGTAGCTGCCCGGGGAGGTGACGGTGCGGGTGCCGCCCGTGTACACGCCGAAGACCAGCCGGCCGTCGTTGCGCATGTAGATGTGCTTGTCGTAGTTGCTGCTGGCCCGCGTGGTGTTGTTGCCGAAGCCGACGAGCTTGCCGCCCCGGTCGGTGGTGGTCTTGAACCAGGTCTCGATCGAGTACCGGCTCGGCACCGTGGTGCGCTTGTCGCTGTAGACCTGCTGGTCGGTGCCGTCGAAGCCGATGGCGGTGGACGGACCGGTCACGGCCGCCGGGGTCTGGCGCAGCGAGGGCCCGTTGAGGTGGATGCCGCTCTGGTCGCCGGGCGAGGTGTCGCCGACGAACGGAGTGGTGGACTCGTCGTAGCGCCAGTAAAGGGTCGCGCCGTCGTCGAGCACCCGGGCCGCGTACTTCTGGGCGGAGGTCGGCACCGTCACCGTGGCGGCGGCGGACAGCGCGGAGGTGTTGCCCGCGCCGTCGGTGGCCGTCACCCGGTAGGTGTAGGTGGAGCCGGCGCTGACGTTCGTGTCGGTGAACGACAGCTGCGGGCGCGACCACTCCACGGAGTCGCCGTCCACGGTGTACACGGGCGTGGCACCGCCGTTGCGGTAGACCTTGTACGTCAGCTTGGTGTCGTCGGTGTCGAGACTGGCCCGCCAGCGGACGTGCGCCTCGGTCGGCTTCACGGACTCGGCGCTGACGGAGGGCACCGACGGGGCGCCGGTGTCCGGGGAGGCGGCGAAGTGGGTGAGGCCCTGGGCCGGTGAGCCGTTGACGGTCGTGAACTCGCCGCCGACCCACATGTACTTGTTGTCGGAGGTCTCTGAGACCACCATGGCGCGCGGGCCGATGCCCTCGCCCAGGCCGTCGTTGGTGTCCGGGAACCAGCCCAGCTTGCCGGTGCCGGTCGTCGGTTCCGCGAGCAGGTGGTGGCGGCGTCCGTCGGGGAACTCCCCGACGCTGGAGCAGTCGTGGGCGTGCGAGGCGCTGTAGAGCACGCCCTGGAAGGACTTGACCGCCTGGGTGGCTCCGAGACAGGTGTCCCGCCACCGCTGGTCGAGCGTGGACAGGTCGAGGGCGATGCGGCCGTCGAAGACGCCGCCGCCGGTGCCCTCGTTGCCGGTGTAGAAGCCCGTGGCGTCGGTGTCGATCGTCTTGACCACGGAGTTGTTCTCGATGAATCCGGGATAGGTGCGGACGTTGGCGCCGGTGGTCGCGTCGACGACGGCCAGGGCGTGCGAGTTCGCGCCGTTCACGGTGAAGAAGTCGCCGCCCAGGACGACGTTCTTGCCGTCCGGGGTGACCGCGAGGGCACGGCCGGGCTCGTCGACGTCGGCCTGGAACGGCTTGACCGCCCCGCTGGTGGCGTCGACCGCCGCGTACCGCGCGTGCGCGCTGCCGCCGACGGAGGAGAAGTCGCCACCGAGGTACACCGTGTCGTCGGTGACGGCGAGCGCCCGCACGGTGGCGGAGACGCTCGGGTGGAAGGCGGCCTTGGGTGTGCAGGTGGCGATGTCGATGGCGGCGAGGCTGCTGACCTGCGTGCCGTTGACGGCTCCGAAGTAACCGCCCGCGTACAGCGTCTTCTTGTCCGGCGAGACGGCGAGCGCCCGCACGGTCGCGGTGCCGCTGCCGATGGTGAAGGACAGCTTGCAGGACGTGGGCTCGCCGGTCGCCGCGTCCAGTGCGACGAAGTTCACCGCGTTCTGAGCGGCGCCGCTTCCTCCCTCCGGCGGGCGCACCTGCGAGAAGGTGCCGCCCGCGAAGACGGTGCCGTGTGCCTCCGCCAGGGCCCACACGATGCCGTTGGTCTGCCAGGTGGGCAGGTCGTCGGCGGTGAAGGCGACGGGCGGGGTCAGTGCGGCGGCCGGCTGCGGCAGGGCCACCAGGCCCAGGCCGGCCGCGGTGGACAGGACGAGGGCGGCGCTCAGCCGCCTGGATCTTCTCATGTACCCCCCGGCTCCGGGGCCCGGTCAAGGACCCCTGCCTCGACGAGCCCGCGGGTCTTCCCCGGATCCGAACGGGCTCGCACTCATGTTTTGTTGTTCCGCGAACCATACGAGTACATGACACGCCATGCAGCGCACTTGACTCATCTGGGAGGGAATTTCGGTGTGTTGGGCGTCACCGCATGCGTCTCGGGCGTACCGCCCACCGGCTCGGCGTCACCACGCTCCGACGGGACGGCGATCACGACCGAAGCGGTTCGTACGGTGCGGTTCGCCGCACAACGGGCCAGTCGGCGCACTAGAGTTCGCTCCGGAAGCCACCGGCGCCCGCGGAGGACACCCATGACGGACCACGCCGCTCGTCCGACGCACCACCACCGAAGGCCGCCGGCCGGCCGCCGGCGCACCGCACTCGGCACCCTGGCCGGGCTGGTGCTGATCGCACTGATCGCGGGCACCGGACTGGCCCTCGACCGCACCGACACCGCACCCGGCACCCCGCGTACGAGTACCACCGCGCTTCCTTTCGACCTGCCGAGCCGCCACGTGCTGCGCGACAGCCCGCATCTGGTCTTCGCGCACTACTTCCCTCCGTATCCGCTCTCCCTCGACAACCGGCCCGCGGAGCACGACTACTACGCCCGCAACTACCTGACACCGCAGGGCGAGCAGGGCAGGCACGCCTCCTACGGCGGGCTGCTGCGCGACCGGCCGCTCCCCGTGCCACCGGCCGGCGGCGACTGGCGACTGGCCAATCTGGAACGCGAGGTGAGGACCGCCCGGGACGCCGGGCTGGACGGATTCACCGTCGACATCCTCTCCCTGACCGGAGTCAACCGTGAGCGCGTCGACCTGCTGCTGCGCGCGGCGCACCGCGTCGACCCGGGCTTCCGGGTCGTGCTGATGCCGGACATGACCTCCCTGCACACCGACCCGGACACCCTCGCCGACCAGCTGGCCCTGCTCGCCGCCTCGCCGTCCGCGTACCGGCTGGCCGACGGGCGCCTCGTGGTCTCCCCGTTCAAGGCCGAGGCACAGGACCCCACCTGGTGGAGCCAGGTCATGGCGCGGCTGAGCGACCACGGCATCGCCACCGCCCTCGTCCCGGTCTTCCTGGACTTCCGCGCCAACGCGGAGCGGTTCGCCCCGATCAGCCACGCCTTCTCCTCCTGGGGCAACCGCAGCTACGCCCGCCAGGACAACGTTCCCGGCGACATCCGACTCGCCCACTCGCTGGGCAAGAAGTGGATGCAGGCCGTGTCCGTGCAGGACGCCCGGCCCAACCAGGGCGTCTACGACGAGGCCGGCAACACCGCCACGCTGCGGTCCACCTGGAACCACGCGATCTCCGACGGCGCCGACTGGGTGCAGCTGACCACCTGGAACGACTACTCGGAGGGCAGCCAGTTCGCCCCCTCGCTGCACAACGGCCACACCTACCTGGACATCTCCTCCTACTACCTCACTCGGTTCAAGACCGGGGTCTGGCCGCGGATCGTCCGCGACACCGTGTACGTGACCTCCCGTGTCCAGTTCACGGACACCGGTGCCGCCCCGCTCCAGCCGCGGTTGATGCGTCCGCGCCCGGGCACCGCGCCCCCACGCGACCAGGTGGAGCTGCTCACCTTCCTGACCGCGCCCGCCACCGTCTCCGCGCGCGTGGGAACCACCCCTCACACGTACCGGGCTCCCGTCGGCGTGCACGTCCAGGACGTGCCCCTGGACTCTGGCCGCACCGAGGCCGTGGTCCGCCGCGCGGGTGACACCGTCACCGCCGTCACGACCCGCTTTCCGGTACGGCGCACGGTCACCGCGCAGGACCTCCAGTACTACGCGGTCTCCAGCCGCCGGCAGCATCCCTGACGCCGTATCCGGTCCGCGGCCCTCAACCGCCGAGCGGCCCGGGTGCCTCGCGGCCCTGACGCGGGTAGGAACACATGAACGGGAGAGGACGGTGGATCGATGGGAGAAGCCGGTCAGGGACAGCCCCCGCCTCGCGACGTCACGCGGCTCGCGGAGCGGTGCGACTTCGGCGCCCCGCGGGGTACCCATACACTCGGCGGCGGGGACGTCGGCTGCCTGGGCCTGGGGCTTGCGATCGTACTGTTGCCCCCCGGCATCGGCCTGGTCGCCGGCCCGTACGGTGCGGCGGTCACCGCGCTCGGGGCGGCCTTCCTCGCCGTCGCCGTCGCGCTGGTGCCCCTGACGCTGCGCCACGAAAGCCGCCGTGACGATCGCATCCCGCGGTTGTACCTCTTCGACCGAGGCATCGTCCTCACCCGGCCGCCCGAGATCGCCGCCTGCCCCTGGACGGACATCCGCCTCGTCGAACACACGCAGTCCACGCCCATCGGCCAAGGCGGCGCCACCTTGACCGTCAACCGGGTCAGACTCGAACACGTCGACGGTGGCGCGCTCTGCTCGATGGGCGCTTCCGCTCCCCTGGACGAAATAGCCCGCATCGCGCTAGCCGGTGGAGCGCACACCTAGGGACCGCCGTCAAAGCCTCTCGGTGGCTCAGTGTCTCAGCGCCTCAGCGCCGCCCTGGCCGGGAGGGTCACCGCCAGGAGGCCCAGTCCGACCGCACCCCCGGCGAAGGCCGCGTACACCAGCGGGGGTACGTAGGGGGCCTCGTCGGTGAGGCCGCGCATCATCGGGATCAGCGTCGCGGCGGCGATGGCCGTGCCGAGGACGATGCCGGCGACCGCCACCAGCAGGCCTTCCCAGCGCAGCATCCGCATCACCTGACGCCGGGTGGAGCCGACGAGACGGAGCATGCCGAGCTCGCGGCGCCGGTCGAGGACGGTCATCACGAGCGTGTTGACAGCCGCGACGGCGGCGAAGCCGCCGAGGACGCCGGCCATCGTGTAGTTGGCCCAGGCGTTGAGCTCGCGGTCGCTGTCCTGCTCGACGGCGTAGCCGGAGGCGTCGGTGACCCTGCCGAGCGGAGTGAGGGCCTTCGTGTCCCCTCCGCGTACCAGCAGCATGCTGTCGAAGCCCGAGGTGACGTGGGGCGCGAGTGAGGCGCGGTCCATGGTCACGGCCGCGAGGCCGAGCCCGCGGCCGTACACGGCGACGACCTCGGGGCTGGTCCTGGTGCCGTCCGGAAGGTACATCGGCAGCTTGTCGCCCACCTCGACCTGCGCCGAGGTCGCGAGCGTCTTGTCGATGGCGATCCGCCCCTTGCCGACCCGGTCCAGGCTGCCGCTGCGCACGTCGAGGTCCTCCACCTTCGCGAGCTGCTCGCCGGAGCCGGAGATGCCCTGCGTCGCGGAGCCCTCCAGCCACCGGTCGCCGCCGGAGCCGACGGGCACCAGCACCTGCGTGTCGAGCAGGCCCACGGCGGCATCGACGCCGGGCGCGCGGGCGGCCCGGCCGGCGGCGTCAGCGGGCAGCCCGGCCGGGTCCGTGACCACGTGGTCCGCGGTGACGCCGGCGCGCACCTGCTGCGCCGCGACATGGCTCTCGCTCGTGTGCATGAAGACGAGCGTCGAGGCGAAGGCCATGGCCAGCACGATCGGGGTGATCGCGGAGGCCAGCCGACGGGCGTTCGTACGGGAGTTGGCGGCCGCCAGCCAGGCCTCGGCACCGCCGCCGCTCAGCGCGAGCCCGAACAGCACCGCGCACGACCGTGCCACCAGCGGACCGAGCAATGCGACGGCGAGCATGAAGAGCATGACGACGCCCAGGGCCGCGTTGGCGGCGTCCTCCCCTGCCGAACGGGCGGCGAGCACGGTGAGGAACCCGCCGCCGACCAGGGCGCCCAGGCCCAGCACCGTACGGATCACCCCTGGCCGCAGCCGCTCCACCGACGCCTCGGTGAGGGCCTGCCCCGGCTTGGTCTTCGAGGGCCGGCGCCCGGCCGCCCAGCCGGCGGCGAGCGCGGTCAGCAGCCCCGCGCCGACGGCGACGACGAGGGGGATCCAGGAGACGTGCAGATCCACGGCGTCCGGAACGGCCCCGCGGTCCTTCAACTGCCCGAACCACCAGTGCGCGAGCCCGATCCCGGGCAGGCAGCCGACCAGCCCGGCGGGGGGCGCGACGAGCAGCGCCTCGGCGGCGACCGCACGGCGGATCTGCCGCGGGGTGGCGCCGACGGCGCGCAGCAGCGCGAACTCCCGGGCACGCTGGGCGACGGACAGCGCGACCGTACCGGACGCGGTGAAGACGGCGACCACGGCCGCGATCCCGCCGAAGGAGCCGCCGAGCCCGGTGAGGGTCTCCTTGGCGTACCCGAGCCCGCGGTCCTCGACGGCACCGCGGTCGTCGCCGGTGTGCACCATGGCGCCGGAGCCGGCGAGCGCCTTCCTCACACCGGCGGCGAGCGCGTCGGCGTCCGCCCCGTCCTCGGCCAGTACGGCGATGGCGTCGGCCTTGCCGGGATGCCCGGCGAGCGCGGGAGACCGGGCGTCGGCGAACCAGGCCGTGGCGCCTTCGGCCACGTCGCCGGATCCGTCCCTGGCCAGCCCGGAGACGCGGAATCCGGCGCGCCCGGTGGCGGTTTCGAGCACGACGGTGTCACCGACGCCGGCCTCCGCGGTCCGCGCGGCGGCGGCGTCGAGCACGACCTCGCCGGGACGGGGCGCGGCCCCGGAGGTGAGCGTGGCGCCGGTGAAGGCGTGCGATCCCCAGCCATGGCCGGTCAGGGCGCCATTGCCTTGGCGCACCGGGAACGTGAAGTCCGGCACCGCCGCCTCGGCGCCGGGCGCGCGGGCCGCCTTTTCGGCCAGCGCGGCGTCCACGCGCGCCGTGTCCGGCAGCGGGTCCGCCGACTCGGACCGGCTGTCACCGCTGCCCGTGACGAGGCGGGCGTACTGGTCCGCCGCCGCGACGACCGCCGCCTTCGCGTACCGCTCGGGCGGCACCGAGGCGCGGGCGCCCGTCTCCAGGAGGATGCCGCAGGCGGAGACGATCAGCGCCGCCATCATCAGCGCGACGAACGTGCCCGCGAACGCGGCGGGCTTGAAGCGCACGGCCGCGCGGGCGAGGCCGTTGGGGGCGAGGCTCCTCACGCGGCGGCCCCCGCCATCGCGCCCGCACGGGAGGTGAGGGCGGCCATCCGGTCCGCGATCCGCTCCGCCGAGCCGCGGTCGAGGCCGCCGGCGAAGACGCCGTCCGCGAGGAACAGCACGCGGTCGGCCCAGGCCGCCGCGGCCGGGTCGTGGGTGACCATGACGACGGTGGCCCCGAGAGCGTCCACCGCCTGCCGGAGCAGGCCGAGGACCTCGACGGCGGTGCCGGTGTCGAGAGCCCCGGTGGGCTCGTCCGCGAAGATCACGTCCGGGCTGGTGACCAGGGCGCGGGCGATGGCGACGCGCTGCTGCTGGCCACCGGAGAGCTCGCCGGGACGGGACCGCGCCTTGTGGGCGAGCCCGACCCGCGCGAGCACCTCGGCCGCCCGGCGGCGGTCCTGACGCTGCCCGGCGAGGCGCATCGGGAGCAGCACGTTCTGCTCGACGGTGAGGGAGGGCAGGAGGTTGAAGGCCTGGAAGACGAAGCCGAGGCGGCTGCGGCGCAACTCGGTGAGCTGGTTCTCGCGCATGCCCGTGATCTCCGTGCCGCCGAGGCGCACGGAGCCGGCCGACGGCCGGTCGAGGCCGGCGGCGCACTGGAGGAAGGTGGACTTGCCGGAGCCGGAGGGGCCCATGACGGCGGTGAACGTGCCGCGCGGCAGGGCGAGGTCGATGCCCGCGAGGGCGTGTACGGCGCGCGAGCCGCGGCCGTACTGCCGCCGGACGCCGCGCAGTTCGACGGCGAGACCGGATGTGCCGCCCCCGGCCTCCGGCCGGTCGTCCGTCTTCCGCTCCTTGCCCTTGCGCAGCCTCATGGCCCACCCTCTCGCGATCCTCTCGAGCCGACGACTCGAAGCTACGGATCACGGTCATCGCGGACCATGGTGGCCACCGGCGGATCCTGGGTGGGGATAACCCGAGGCGCCACCGGAGACCGGCCCGGGGGCCGGTCCAAGCCACTCACCAGCGGTGGCGCCGCTACCCCGCGGCAGGAGGGTGCCCGCAGCCCACTCCCGGCAGGCATCGTCCGCACCCCACACACGAGCTGATCTTGTGACTATTAGGCTACGACGATGGATCACGCAATCGACGTGCCCGAGAACTTCGCCCGGTCCGCAGGCCCGAACCGGGTGAACGACTACGACAGTTTCGCCGAAGCGTACGCGGCGGAGAACGAGAACAGTCTCGTGAACGCCTACTACGAACGGCCCGCGATGCTCGCCCTCGCCGGGGACGTGACCGGCCGTCGGATCCTGGACGCAGGCTGCGGCTCGGGCCCCCTGTCGGCTGCACTGCGCGACCGCGGTGCCGTCGTCACCGGCGTCGACGCCAGCGCCGGAATGCTGGCGCTGGCCAGGCGGCGGCTCGGTGACGACGCGGCCCTGCACATGGTCGACCTGCGTGACCATCTGCCCTTCGGGGACGGCGCGTTCGACGACGTGGTCGCGTCGCTGGTCCTGCACTACCTGGAGGACTGGGGGCCGACGCTGGCCGAGTTGCGGCGGGTGCTCACAGTCGGCGGCCGGCTGATCGCGTCGGTGGACCACCCCTTCGTGGCGTACACGTTCCAGGATCCTCGGCCCGACTACTTCGCGACCACCAGCTACACCTTCGACTGGATGCTCGACGGGCAGTCCGCCCCGATGAGGTTCTGGCGCAAGCCGTTGCACGCGATGACCGAGGCCTTCACGACCGCCGGCTTCCGGCTTTCCGCCCTCAGCGAGCCACAGCCCGACCCGGCCGCCCGTGAGCTGTTCCCCGACGGCTTCCACGACCTTTCGACCAGGCCCGTCTTCCTGTTCTTCGTCGCCGAGGCAGTACCGTCGGCTACCGGCTCGGACCACTAGGAGGTGTCTCGCCGTCGCGTGCGCGGGCGGCTCCTGGTGGGGCCCGGGGACCGGCCGTGGTCGGGCCCCACCGGATCTCCTACGCGTACTGGCCGGGCTGGTAGCCGCCGCCCGGCGTGCGGACGATGACGTTGAAGCGGTTGAACACGTTGATCACCGCTATCAGGGCGATGACCGCCGCCAGTTCCTCGTCGTCGAAGTGTTTCCGCGCCGCCTCCCAGGTCGCGTCGTCCACGCCGTGCGTGTCGGCCAGGCGCGTTCCCTGCTCGGTGAGGGCCAGCGCGGCACGCTCGGCCTCGGTGAAGACGGTCGCCTCCCGCCAGACCGCGATCAGGTTGAGTCGCGTCTGGGTCTCACCCGCTGCCAGGGCGTCCTTGGTGTGCATGTCGGTGCAGGCCGCGCAGCCGTTGATCTGGCTCGCGCGGATCTTCACCAGTTCCTGGATGTTCTTGGCCAGGGGCGACTCGTTCACCGCCAGCGCGGCGGCGCCGAACTTGCGGTAGAACGTCCGGCCGAACTCGGTGTCGCTGAAGTTGAAGCGGGGTTCCATGTGTCGCGTGTTTCCTTTCATGTCCCGGTCTCGCCCAGCGGGCGCAGGCCGTGGAACTTGTGGGGGTTGCGGACCGCGTCGATCCTGGTGACGCGGCCCTCGCTGATGCTGAGCGCGACGACGGCGCTGAGGCGGCCGTCGTCGATCATCAGCAGCGCCGCGCCGCCGTTCACACGGGTGACGCGGAATTCGCGGTCGGGTGCGAAGCGGGCGCCGCGGGCGAAGAACCGGGCGATGTCGTCGGCTCCGCGCAGTGGTTCGAGTACGGCCCGGACCACCCCGCCGCCATCGGTGGTGAGCACCGCTTCCGGATCGAGGAGCCGCGTCAGGCCGGCCATGTCTCCGGTGCGGGCGGCCTCCGCGAAGGCCCCGACGATCTCCTGGTGTGCCTGCGGGTCGACGTCGAAGCGTGGTTTGCGCTGCTCGACGTGGGCGCGGGCGCGGCTGGCGAGCTTGCGGCACCCGGCCGGGCTGCGGCCCAGGGCGGCGCCGACCTCGGTGAAGGACAGCCCGAAGACATCGTGGAGGACGAACGCCGCCCGTTCGGCCGGGGAGAGGGTCTCCAGCACCACCATCAGCGCCCAGGACAAGGAGTCGGCGAGGCTGACGGAGTCGGCCGGGTCCGGTGCGGTCTCGACCGGCTCGGGCAGCCACGGCCCCACGTAGGCTTCGCGGCGGGCCCGGGCCGAGCGCAGACCGTCCAGGGCGATCCGGGAGGTGGTGGTGATCAGCCAGCCGGTGAGGTCCTCGATGGCGGCCACTCGCGAACCGTGGAGGCGGATCCAGGCTTCCTGCACCGCGTCCTCGGCCTCGGAGAGGGTTCCGAGGATGCTGTAGGCCACCCCGACCAGGCGGGGCCGCAGCTCCTCGAAGATGGCCGCCACCTCGTCGGCAGCGTTCGGTTCGTTCATGCTGGGAGGACGAGACACGCTCCTGGAGTGTGACAGCACCACCCGATTTGTGACGTACGTCTCCCGATCGACACGCCGCCGTGGCGCGGGAGTTCGATCAACTGTCGCACGGCCACGTCCGCACCACCCTGAACCACGGAGGGATGGCCCCGCGGCTCGACCGATGACCGGTCAGTCGGCGGCGGCTTCGAGGCGGTGGGCGAGATCGATCAGGTCGTCCAGGCGCAGCACCCGTCCGCCGAAGCCTGGCAGGGGGACGTGCAAGGGCTCGGTCCACCGGGCGGGTATCGCGTCCAGTCCGTGATACGCCCCCGCGAGAGCTCCGGCGACCGCGGCGACGGTGTCGGTATCACCGCCGAGGTCGATCGCCGCGCGAACGGCGTCCTCGAAGCTGGTTGTGCTGCGCAGCGCCCAGACCGCCGATCCCAGGCAGGGCCAGACCGCGCCGTTGAACTCGGTCGCCTGGTCGGGGTGCCAGTCGGCGGCAAGGACCGTGGCGTACCGCTGACGGTGGTCGGGATGGACGAGATGCAGGACGGCGGGGAGGGCACCGAGGGGATCGGCACCTTCCAGCGTGACGCGAACGAGCTCGTGGAGGACGGCGGTGCCTTCCCAGGCGGCGCGGTCCCCGTGGGTGAGGGCAGCGATGCGCCGGGCGGCATCCATCGTGGCGGACTGGCCGGCGCGTGCGAAGTGGACCGCGGACGTCGACGCCCTCATCAGCGAACCGTTGCCCGCTGCTCGCAGGTTGACCTGGAAGTGAAGGCCGGCGGCCAGATCCCATGGCATGCCGTTGGTCAGCACGTCCTCGGTCTGCAGGCCGATGTCCTTGGGTTCGGCCCCCGCCCACCGTTGGAAGCGGGCGAAGACGTCCGGCAGGTCCAGCCCGCCCCGTTCCAACAGCGACTCCGCGACCAGAACGGCCATCTGGGTGTCGTCCGTGGCTTCCCCCGGTTCCCAGCCGCCGCCCCCGCACATCTCGCCGCCGCCACCTGGTTCCGGGAACCGGGCAGAGAACGCACCGGGAGGCCCGAACTCGAACGGGGCTCCCAGCGCGTCGCCCACCGCTGAGCCGACAACCGTCGCGACGGCTCGCTCCCTACGCATCATCCGCCCAGTCCGTCCTCGTCGAAGGTCATCTGCTGATCCTCCGCGGCCTCGCTGGCAGCAGTGGCCGGCATGGTGCAGGGCGCGGGAAAAAGCGTGGTCCGTGCGCCGCCGCCGGAGTGCGAGAGACGCCGATAGCCGCCTTCGGTGGCGTGGACGTCGACGGCGGCAGACTGGTGCGGCCAGGCGCTCGTTCCGGCGCCGATCGCCGCGGGTCGAACCCGGCGGCAGGTGTGGCGTCCCTGCCTCGTACCCGCCGGTGTCCGGGCGTGGGAGGTGGCAGGTCTGCTTGCGCGGATCACGGCACTTCCCGTGATCCGCGCGAGCGTCCTTGTGACGCCGTCCCGTTCGGCGTTGGCGGCGCCGCCGGGGTTCAGTGCCCGGCTGATCCCTCGGGCCGTGCGTGGCGCGGCAGGAGGAACGCGAGCAGGAACGTCAGGGCGAGCATGCCGTCGACGATCCACAGCACCGTCTTCATGACCGAGCCGAAGCCGCTGCGGAAGGCCGACTGCGAGGTGGCCTCCAGTGCGGCGGGCACGCGCGCCCCGGCCTCAGGGGAGGTCACGGCGGACCGGGTGTCCTTCTCCAGCTGCGCGCAGGAGGCGGGGGTCGCGGCGGGGTCCTTGGCGACGGCCCGGTCCGAGGCGCACGCACGCAGGTCCGCCACGACGCGGTCCTGCGCGGCGGGCGCGACGTGCGCGGCGGCCAGTTGCTGCCGCAGGTCGTCCGAGCGGTGGTCGACGGCGGTGGCGATCCCTCCGCCCAGCAGGCCGAAGAACACGGTGCCGAGGACGGCCACGCCGAAGGCGCCGCCGAGCTGCTGCATCGCGGTCATCGTGCCGGATGCCGAACCGGTCTCGTGCTGCTCGACGCTGGCGAGCACGATGTCGAAGAACGGCGCCATGAGCAGGCCCATCCCGATGCCGGTGACCAGCAGGGACGGCAGGAGCTGCCAGGGGCCGACGCCGCTGCCCACCATGTCGAGGGTGAGCCACACGCCGAACACGCCGAGCGCCATGACCAGCGCGCCCACCTGGAGGACGGTACGTCCGAACCGGGCGACACCCTGGGCGATCCCGAAGCCGACGATCATGCCGCCCGACCACGGCACCATCACCAGTCCCGCCTTGAGCGGCGAGTAGCCCAGCCCGATCTGGGTGTAGAGGTTGAAGACCAGCATGAAGCCCTGCATGGTCGAGAAGAAGACCAGCCCGAGGGTCATACCGCCGCTGAACCCGCGCTTGCGGAAGAGGCTGGGGACGACCAGCGGGTCCCGTCCGGTCCTGCTGCGGCGCGATTCGTACCTGGCGAAGGCGGCGAAGACGACCACCGAGGCGGCCATCATCGCGAACGTCCACGCGGGCCAGTCGTACTCACGTCCCTGGACCAGGGGGAAGATGATGAGCAGCGCGGCCAGCGAGACAAGGAGCATGCCGGGGATGTCCAGGCGCGGCTTGTCGCTCGCGCGCCCCCTGGGCAGGTAGCGCACGGCGCCGAGGAACGCCGCGGCGCCCAGCGGCAGGTTGATCAGGAAGATCATCCGCCAGCCGGTGCCGAAGTAGTCGGCGTCCACGAGCCAGCCCGCCAGGATCGGCCCGCACACGGCGGACAGTCCCATGACCGGGCCGAACATGCCGAAGGCCTTCTGCGACTCCTTCGGCGGGAACATCTCCTTGATCATGCCCAGGCCCTGCGGCAGCATCACCGCGCCGAACAGTCCCTGCACGACGCGTGCGGCGATCAGCATCTCGGGCGCCACGGACACCGCGCACAGCAGCGAACCCAGGGTGAAGCCGGCCGCCCCCACCAGGAACATCCGGCGGCGGCCGTGGATGTCGCCGAGCCGCCCTCCGGTGACGAGCCCGACGGCCATCGACAGGGTGTACGCGGCGGCCAGCCACTGGAGGGTGGAGGCACCGCCACCGAGGTCGGCCCGCATGGAGGGGCCGGCGATGTTCGTGACGACGGCGTCGAGGAGGTCCATCACCTCGGCCGCGAGGATCACGAAGAGGGCGGCCCAGCGCCACCGGTAGGGCGCCGGCGAATCGGTGAGCGCCTCGTCTGGCGCGACGCCGGTGGTGGACATCGGAACTCCTTGTCAAAGGACCGCGTCCGATGGTGATCCGGAAGCGCGGTGGGACGGATGGGTGTGACGGTCCGGGCCGCTGATCCGGCCCGGAGAGACGGGGGCCGGGCCGAGCATCGCGGACGGGCGAACACCGTTCACGAACACTGTTCACCGTAGCAGAACAGCGCTCACTGAGAGAACGGCGTTAACCAAGATATAGCGCAACTTCGCGACCGAGACAAGATATATCGCGTCGATCGCGATTCCCGCCTGCTTACGGCCGGTATGAACGACGCTCGCCGAAGGAGAACACTGTTCTGCCCATGCCTAGACTGTGGTCATGACCGACCCGGCCGACAGCACCCCCGCACCTCCCCCGCCTTCCCCCTGGGAGCGTGAGCGCCCCGCTCGCACCCGCGCCGCCGTCGCGCGAACACCGCTGTCGCGTGAGCGGATCGTCGAGGCCGCCTTCACCGTGCTGGACCGGCAAGGGCTCGACGGCCTGTCGATGCGCCAGGTGGCGGCCGAACTGGGGGTCACGGTCTCCGCCCTCTACGCCCATGTCAGCTCCAAGGACGACCTCCTGGAGCTGATGTACACCCGGCTCTTCGACGGCGTGGAACTGCCCCGACCCGACCCGGACCGTTGGCAGGAGCAGGTACGCGACTTCGCCCGCGCAGGACGCCGGCGCCTGCTGTCCCACCGGGACATGGCCAGGATCTCGATGGCCCACGTCCCGTTCACCGCCGAACTGCTGCCGCACGTCGAGTCGTTGCTCGCCATCTTCCGTACCGCCGGGCTGCCCGACCGGATCGCGGCGGAGGCCGGTGACCTCATCTCCACCTACATCGACGGGTTCGTCCTGGAGGAGGGCATGTGGCAGGACCGGGCCGCCGAGCAGGGTGGTGCGGACTCCTCCCTGGCCCGCCCCGACTGGCGGGAGATGGCAGAGGAGATGCAGGACTACTTCGCGTCCCTGCCCGCGCAGGACTTCCCCCACCTGCGCGCCCTGGCCGGAATGATGGTGACGGACTCCGCCGACGAGAGGTTCGACATCGGCCTGGAGATCATCCTGCGCGGTCTGGCGAGCTACCTGCCCGATGCCGAGAAGGGTGAGCCTTCGGACGGCGGCCGAGCAGCGGACACCACCTGATCCCCGACACGTCCGGCACGCTCGCGCCTCGCCGGCGCGAACGCTGCCAGGCCGGGACGGGCGGAGGTGCGGGACGGGCGGAGGTGCGGGCCGGGCGGAGGAGCGGGACGGGTGGGGGTGCGGGGCGAGCCGGGAACTTGACTGGCCGTCAGCGACCCCCTGTGAACATCACTCACCGACTCCCGGACATTCGCCGCACCGTCGGCGCGGCGCCTCACGTTGTTCCCCGGTTCCGATTGTCATGGCGTGGACAGTCTTCTTGGGTGCCCCGGACGGGGGCCCATTTGACGGGAGCTCACATGACATCCATGGCACTGCGGTCGCGTGCGGCGACCGCCGCGGCGGTGACGGCGCTCGCGATGAGCGCGACGGTTCTGGGCGCGGGGACCGGCACGGCGAACGCGGTGGAGCGGGTCCGGCTGGCGGACGACGTGCAGATCGCGCCGGGAATCACCTACCGGGCCTTTTCCCTGACGGCCTCGCACGGCACGGTGACCGGCCACGTGGTCACCGCCGATCTGAGCGACCGGCGGGTATCGGCCGGTCTGCTCACCCCCGGCAAGGTCGCGGCACGCGCCAGACTCTCCCAACTGGCCGCGGACCAGGGGGCGGTGGCCGGCATCAACGCCGACTTCTTCAACATCGACGAGACGCAGCACCCAGGAGTGCAGGCGACCGGTTCCGCGGTGGGCCCGGCCATCGCGGACGGTGTGCCGCTCAAGGCGGCCGTGCCGAACGGACAGCGCTTCGGGCCCGCCCTGCCGCCCGGCACCTCCACCCGCGATGTCATCGGCGTCGGCTACGACCGCAAGGCCCGGCTGGACGAGCTGAGCCTCGACGGCACGGTCCGGGGCCGGCACGGCGAGCGGTTCGAGCTCGCCGGGCTCAACCAGTACGCCATCCCCGAAGGCGGCATCGGAGCGTTCAACTCCCTCTGGGGTGACGTCTCGCGCCGGCGCGCCGTGTGCGGCACCGACACCGTGCGCGCCGCCGCCTGCACCACCGACGCCTACGAGGTGACGGTGAAGAACGGCCGGGTGGTGTCCGAGTCCGACACCGTCGGAGCCGGTGCCGTCGACCCCGGCTCGGTGGTCCTGGTCGGCCGGGAGGCCGGGGCGGCGCAGCTGCGTTCGCTCCGGGTGGGAGAGCGGGTCCGGGTCTTCGACAGGCTGCGGACCACCAGCGGCAAGCGACTGAGATTCGCGGTGGGCGGCTACCCGGTGCTGCGTGACGGTGAGCCGCTGCCCGGCCTGGACACCAAGGCCGTGGCCACCAGGACCGGGGCGGCCATCGGTGACCACGGGCGGACGCTGTACCTGCTGGTGCTCGACGGCAGCGCGGAGAGCGGTGCCGGCCTGACCGTGGCCGAGCTCGCCGGGGTGCTGCACGACGTGGGCGCCGACGACGGTGTCAACCTGGACGGCGGCGGCTCCTCCACCCTGGTGACCCGCGACCCGGTCTCCGGCGCCCCCGTGGTCCGCAACCACCCGACGGGCGGTGCCGAACGCCCGATCCCCGAGGGCATCGGCCTCTTCTCCCGCGACTGACGCACCGGGTACGAGTCCGCAGGGGGTTCCTACGAGTCGGCGGGGGCATACGGGCACGCTGATGCTCATCCGCACGTTCCACGCCCCTCCAGCTCGCCCGCTGCGAGGCTCAGCATGCCGACGGCCGTCGACAGCGAGTAGTCCGGGAGCCGCGGAGCGTTGCGGGGGCGCGGTCAGTTCGCTGACCAGGCTCTTCGGCGGCGGGAATGATTCCGGCGAGAGGTCCGTTGTACAGAGCGGTCGTAGTTTTTGTGTCTGTGTTTCACCGCACGCTCGCGAAGAACGACGTCGCGGGCGCCGCCTTCCTTCAGGGAACTGGAGAAGTCGCGTCCAGGCCGGCCCGGGACGCCGCACGGTGCGGGTCCCGTAAGCAGCCCCTGCAAGGAGCAAGAAATGACTCAGGGAACCGTCAAGTGGTTCAACGCCGAGAAGGGCTTCGGCTTCATCGCCCAGGCCGACGGACCGGACGTCTTCGTGCACTACTCCGAGATCGAAGGCCACGGCTTCCGTAGCCTGGAGGAGAACCAGCACGTGGAGTTCGATGTCGTGCAGGGTCCCAAGGGCCCGCAGGCCGCGCGCGTTCGCGCCATCTGAGGTCCGGCGGGCGAGACCTGCCGCACCCCTGCTGCTGAACCCGAGGGCCGGTGCCGTGAGGCGCCGGCCCTCGGCATGTTCCCCCCGGGCCCTCGGCATGTTCCCCACCGGCCCGCCCTCGGCACGTTTCTCGGCCGACGGCCGGTATCTCATCCGCGCTCGCGGAGGTACGCGTCCAGCTCGGCGGCCCCGGTCAGCATCGCCCGCCCCCGGGCGGACAGCCGGCCGCGCCAGTCGCCCAGTGCGGCCTCCAGGGGTTCCAGTCCGCCGGCCGCCCGTACCTGGGCGATCAGCGGCGCGATCTGCTCCAGCAGGTAGCCGCCGCGCCTGAGCTGATGAGCCAGCCGAACGTCCCGTACGTCGGCCTCGTCGTAGACGCGGTACCCGGTGCGCGGGTCGCGGCGCGGACGCACCAGCCCGGCGCGCTCCCATGTACGCAGCGTCGCGGGCCGGATGCCGAGCCGCTCCGACAGCGGCCCGATGAACGTGCCGTCGGGCCGGGACGCGGTGCCGGAGCGGGACGCGATGCCGGAGTGGGACGCGGTACCGGAGTGGGACGCGGTCTCCGGCTGTGACGCCGCCGTGCGCTCCAGACCGCGTAGGGCGCACTCCACGGCCGCAAGGGTCCGGCGGTCGTCCAGGAGCTGTGCGTGGCTCTCGTCGATGAGACGGAACGCCTCATCGTCCGCGCCTTGGTTCACCGCCCGCATGATCGAGCTCGCCGTCGGGTGACCGTGGCCGGGCACCAGGGCGAGAAACGCGCGCAGTGCCCGCGCGTGCAGCCGCGTATAGGTGCGGTAGCCGTGGGCGGTACGACGGGCGGCCGGAAGGATGCCGGCCTCCTCGTAGTTCCTGACCGCCTGCGTGGAAAGGCCGTGCCCGCGCGCCAGGTCAACCGGCCTGAGCCGCTCATCGCTTTGAAGGTTTCGTCCCACGTTCCCGACGATAGCGCGGGAAAGTTTCAACCGAGGCTTCAACAATACCGTTGAAGGCATGGCGACCGACATCAAGGACACCGCCCATGCCGTCGAGGCTGCCGCCGTCATGAGGCTGCTTCCGGCCCGGCCCCGGCTGCTCGCCCTGGGCGAGCCCACCCACGGCGAGGACACGCTGCTCGAAGTACGCAACGAACTGTTCCGGCGACTTGTCGAACAGGAGGGGTACCGGACCATCGCGATCGAGAGCGACTGCATGATGGGCCTGGTCGTGGACGACTACGTCACCTCGGGCCGGGGAGATCTCGACGAGGTCATGGAGCGGGGGTTCAGTCACGGCTGGGGGATCTGTGCGGCCAACCGTGATCTCGTGCGCTGGATGCGCGCCCACAACGAGGGCCGGCCCGGGTCCGAGCGGCTGCGCTTCGCCGGTTTCGACGGCCCGCTGGAGATCACCGGTGCAGCGAGCCCCCGGCAGAGCCTCACCGCGCTCCACGGCTACCTCGCGGCCCGGGTGGAGGCCGGCCTGCTCCCCTGCACGTGGGAAACGCTCGATGGCCTGCTCGGCGGTGACGGCCGGTGGACCGATCCCGCCGCCATGACGGACCCGGCCCGTTCCGTGGGGCAGTCGGCCGAGGCCAGGGAGTTGCGGCTGCTTGCCGACGATCTCGTGGCTCTGCTCGAGGCGCAGACGCCGCACCTGCTCGCGGTGTCCTCCCGGGAGGAGTGGGACCGGGCGCGCCTGTACGGGCGCACCGCGACCGGCCTGCTGCGCTACCACTTCTGGATGGCCGACACCTCACCGGCCCGCATGACCCGGCTGTGCGCGCTGCGGGACGTGATGATGGCCCACAACCTCCTCGATCTCGCCGCTCGGGGCCCGGTGCTCGTCCACGCGCACAACTCCCATCTCCAGCGGGAGAAGAGCACGATGCGGATGTGGGAGGGGCCGGTGGAGTGGTGGAGCGCCGGTGCGCTGGTGAGCGCCCAGCTGGGCGAGGAGTACGCCTTCGTGGCGACGGCCCTCGGCACGATCCGGCATCAAGGAGTGGACACGCCGCCCCCGGGCACCCTCGAAGGACTCCTGTACGCGCTCCCGGAGGACCGCTGCGTCATCGACACCCGCCGCCTGGCCACCGCCCTCGGCGACGCACCACCCGCACCCCGCGTATCCCCCTGGTTCGGCTACGCCCCGCTGGACCCGGCACGCCTGGCGGACACCGACGGGATCGTCTTCGTCAAGGACGTCCCGCGGATCCAGCGCCCCTGACTTCGGCTCCTCGGAAAGCCACGGCGATGCTCTCGCCGACGAACTCGACGACGAGGCCGCGAGCGTTCGCGTCCCTGGGGGCCGACACGGGCTACGACCAGATGCACAACGCGCTCAGGAACACCGACGAGACACCCCCTAGCGGCACAGGGTGGTCGCCTGTTCGACGCGTGACAGCTTCACGGGATTGCGCACGGCGTAGAGCCCGGTGATGAGGCCGTCGTCGACGCGCACCGCCACGACGGTGTCGATCTCGCCGTCGAGCCGGAGAATCAGCGCCGGGTGTCCATTGACCTGCGCCGACCGCAGCGACGCCGTGGCGCCGAACCGGCCCAGCCCGGCGGCGAGTTCGGCCACGCGGCGCGCCCCCACGACGGGGGCGGGCACGGCCTGTACGACTCCGCCGCCGTCGCCCAGGAGGACGACGTTCGGCGCGAGGATGTCGAGCAGGCTCTGAAGATCGCCTGTCTCGACCGCCTGCTGGAACGCCTCGAGCGCTTCTCGGGTCGCGGCCGGGGAGACGACCTCGCGCGGCCTGCGCGCCGCCACGTGTGCTCGGGCGCGGTGCGCGATCTGGCGGACCGCGGCCTGGCTCTTGTCGACGGCTTCCGCGATCTCGTCGTACTCCAGATCGAACACCTCGCGCAGGACGAACACCGCCCGCTCGGTCGGAGTGAGCGTCTCCAGCACCAGCAGCATCGCCATCGAGACGCTGTCGGCCAGTTCGATGTCCTCGGCCACGTCGGGCGTGGTGAGCAGCGGCTCGGGCAACCAGGGGCCGACGTAGGACTCCTTGCGCCGGCGCAGCGTACGCAGCCTGCTCAGCGCCTGGCGGGTGGTGATCCGGACCAGGTAGGCGCGCTGGTCCTGCACGGTGTCGAGGGCGACGCCCGCCCATCGCATCCAGGTCTCCTGCAGCACGTCCTCCGCGTCGGCGGCCGAGCCGAGCATCTCGTAGGCGACGGTGAACAGCAGGCCGCGGTGGGCGACGAACGCCTCGGTGGCTCCGTCGATGCGGGCACCTGAAGGGAGCGGCTCGGTCGTGCCGCTGGTTCGTTCGCCGCGCTCGGCCATCGCCGGCTCCTCCTGTTCGCCGTCGCCCTTGACGTACACAAGACGCCGGGACCCGGGGCTTTGTGACACCCGTGCGCGTGGCGCTCGTCACATGGTCCCGGTGTCACAGGGATCGGGGCGGCGGCATCTGAATGCCCGTCATGACGCCGTGCGGACGATCCGCGCGGCGCGCACCGTGCCCGAGTGAGGAAGCAGTCATGGAACCTCGTTTCAACCTGTTCGACAGCCCGACCGCCGCGAAGATCGCCAAGCGGTTCTACAACGTCTCGTCGGTCCTTGAGCAGTCGACGCTGCCGAAGACCCTGCGGGAGCTGGTTCAACTGCGGGTGGGCCAGATCAACGGCTGCGGTTTCTGCGTCGACATCCACACCAAGGAGGCGTCGGCCGCCGGTGAATCCGCGCTGCGGCTCAACCTGGTCGCCACCTGGCGCCACAGCACCGTGTTCACCGAGGCCGAGCGGGCCGCGCTGGCGCTCACCGAGGAGGGCACCCGGCTCGGCGAGCACGGCGTGTCCGACGAGACCTGGGCCGAGGTGCGCAAGCACTACGACGTCGACCAGGTCGGTGCGCTGGTCTGCCTGGTCTCCCTGATCAACGCGGCCACCCGGATGAACGTGATCGTGCACCAGCCGGGGGGTTCGTACGAGCCCGGCATGTTCGACGGCCTGTCGAGCTGACCGCCGGACGATGCCCGCCCGGCACGGGATCGTCCGGTCCCGGGCCGGGCCTGCCGGCCCGAGGCGGTCGTCGTGCGGGCGCGCTGTGAGGGTGTGCGCCCGGCTCCGGCCATGTCAGGGCCGGGAACTCGAGTCGTCCGGCCGGTCGTTGTCCACCACGCCGAGTCCCGTCCCGGAGCGATCCGCCAGTCTCGCGTGGTCCGTGTCCGGAAGCCAGTCGCGCCGCGGTGTGTAGTCCAGCCAGCGTCGCGTGCGGCCTGCTTCGGTGAAGCCGCGCAGCAGGGTGTCGAGCAGCGGGTGGCGGTGGGACTCGCGCCAGGCCAGCGACCACGCGTACAGCGGGGTCGGCTCGACGAGCGGGATGGAACGCAGGCCGGCGTGGTCGGGCAGCGGCGCGTCGGCGGGGAAGAGGGTGAAGCACGCGGCGTCGGCGCGGATGTGCTGGACGAGGTGGTCCAGGCCGAGGTTGGGGCCGTCCTGTCGCCGCGTGATCCGGAAGGTGTCGGCGAAGCGGCGGAGGAAGTCCAGGCGGGCCAGTTCGGCCGGGCACCACAGGATGCTGTCGCGCAGGTCGGCGGGGCGCAGTGCGGGGGCGTCGGCCAGCGGGTGGGACGGGCCGACCACCGCGTCAACGGGTTCGAGCCGCACGAGCCGCTGGGTGAGTTCCGCGTCGTGTCCGCCCGGCAGTGGATGCACCCGGCCGAAGCCCAGGTCGGTGTCGCCGCGCAGCAGTGCCTGCGCGACCGAGGGCCAGTCGCGTCCGGGGCCGGGCTCCAGCCGCACCGGGCCGAACGACCGCACCGCCTGGGCGACGGTGCGCATCGGCGCGTACAGGTGTCCCCATGTGTCGATGCGTACGACCGGTACGGCGCCGGTGGCCGCCGCGATCGCGCGCTCGCCCGCCGTGATCGCCTCGCGCGCGGCCGGCAGGAACCGCTCGCCCGCTTCGGTCAGCCGGGTGCCGCCCTCGCGCTCGAACAGGCGGACGGCCAGCAGCTCCTCCAGTCGCGCGATGCGCTTGGACAGTGCCTGCTGGCTGGTGTTCAGCTCCTCGGCGGCCCGCCCGAAATGCAGTGTCCCGGCGGTCGTGACGAACGCGCGGACCAGGGCGAGGTCGAGATCCATGCCCCTGACCCTATGCGACAACCGCGCGTTGTCGGCCGGGCGGCTTCGTTGTTGGCCGAGCCGGCACTCCGCCCGGTCGGATGGTCCCGGGCGCCCCACCGGGCGTGACCCACGCGGCCCACCGAGGAGATGACAACGATGAAGGCCCTCATACCGACCGGGGATCCCGCCGAGCCGGTCGTGTTCGCCGACGTACCCGAGCCGGCACCGCGCCCCGACGAGGCGCTGGTGAGGGTCGAGGCGTTCTCGGTCAACCGGGGTGAGACCTTCAGGCTGGAGAAGCCCGTCCCCGGCGAGCGCCCCGGCAAGGACGTCGCGGGGCTGGTGGTGCAGCCGGCCGCCGACGGCAGCGGACCGGCCGGGATCACACGGGTCGTCGGCCACCCCATGGCGGGCGGCTGGGCGGAGTACGTGGCGGTGCCGACCGACGCGCTCACGGTGCTGCCGGACTCCGTCTGCCCGCTCGCGGGCGCGGCGCTGCCGCTGGCGGGGCTCACCGCGTTGCGGCTGCTGCGGACCGCGGGGCCGGTGCTGGGGCGGCGTGTGCTGCTGACCGGTGCGTCCGGCGGTGTGGGCCACTACGTCACCGAGCTCGCGGCCGCCGCCGGGGCCGCGGTCACCGCCGTGACCCGGAACCCTGAACGCGGCGCCCGGCTCGCCGAGCTCGGCGCCGCCGACATCGTCCACGACGTCGCCGACGCCCGCGGCCCGTACGACATCGTGCTGGAGTCGACGGGTGGCCCGGCCCTCCCCCTCGCTCTGGCACGACTCGCCAAGCGCGGCACGCTCATCTGGTTCGGGCAGGCCGGCCGCAGGCCCGCGACGCTGGACTTCTTCGACTTCTTCAGCGGCCCGGAGTCGGCCGTCATCCGCCACTTCCACTACCTCGACGCCGACACCCGCCTCGACCAGGATCTGGCGGCGCTCGTCCGGCTGACCGCCGAAGGCCGCCTGCACCCCGAGATCGGCCGGGTCGCGGGCTGGGCCGACACGGCGACCACCCTCACCGACCTGCGCGAGCGCCGTATCCGCGGCAAGGCCGTCCTCACCCTGCCCTGACCGCATCCGAACGACCGGCGACCGACAACCACCGAAGGAGCACGACCATGACCGGCACCGACCCCATGACCAGCACCGACCCCAGGACCGTCGTCATCCGCTACGTCGAGGCCGTCCGCGACGGCGACGCCGACGTCATCCGCGACAGCTTCGCCGCGGACGCGACCTGGCACTACCCGGGCGACCTCCCCGTCTCCGGGGTGTGGCGCGGCCGTGACGCGATCGTGGACGACTTCCTCGGCGGCATGGGACCGGCCTTCGTCCCCGGCACCTTGAAGATCGAGCTGGTCGGCACGATCGCCGAAGGCGACCGTGTGGTCGCCGAATGGACCGCCCGGGCCACGACCGTCCACGGCGGCCGGTACGACAACCGCTGCGTCGGCATCTACACCGTCCGTGGTGGCCGGATCACCTCCGTCGTCGAATACGCCGACACCCGGCACGTGGCCGCGACCCTCTTCCCGGACCTGGACACCCGCCGGCCCGCCGGTGCCGAGTGAGCCGCACCGGCGTCCAGGACGCGACGGCCGGTCACGTCCCCGGCGACGCCGGCATCGCGGCCGGGCACGAAATCGTGACCGGCCACCCGGCTGCCCTCCGGCCACCCGGCCCCGCGTCCTCCGGCCGTGCGGCATGCGACCGGAGCCCGCTCACTTGCTCTGCACCTCTCCCAGTGGGTGGGGGTCTTCCTCCAGTGCGGTGACCGCCGCCTTCCAGCCGGTGTCCTCGGGGTGGAGGGCGCTGCGCAGAAAGGCCGTGGTGAGCTGCTGGATCAGAGCGACGCGCGCGGGACTCTCGTCCGTCGTCTCGGCGACCTCGTACCCGGGAATGCCTCCGAGGGAGTGCTCCGCCCCGAACAGCGTGAGCAGGCTCTTGCTCCCCGGGCTGTAGGTGTAGGGGTCGGTGAACCAGTCCGGCCCACGCGTGGACAGAGGGGACTGGTCGTTGTCCCCGGCGACGATCAGGGCCGGTGTGGTCATGGCGGAGAACGACGGCTTCATGAAGGGGAAGTTCTGCGCGGCGAACGGGGTCAGGTCGTCGCCCAGGCCGGTCAGGGCGAGGAGCACGCCCGCCTTCGCACGGGGGTCGGACATGTCCTTTCCGGGAAGGCCGTCGGGGCCGAGGACACGCGCGCCCAGCAGCATGCTCGCCGTCTGGGCACCCCAGGAGTGGCCGGCCACCGCTGTGCGGTCGCGGTCGAGCCGCCCGCGAAGGCCCGGCACGGCGGCTTCCAGAACGTCGAGTCCGTCCAGCACGCGCTCGAGGTCCTCGACACGGATGCGCCAGATCCTCGGCGTACGGGGGTCGTCGGCGGGCAGGCCGAGCGTCCTGGAGTCGAGGTGGGTGGGTTGCAGGACCACGAAGCCGTGGGCCGCCCAGAAGTCCGCCAGCGGCGCGTAGCCGTTCATCGACCAGCCGAAGCCGTGCGAGAAGACGATGACGGGCAGATCGTCGCCGATCGCGGGGGCGGACACCCGGACCTGGAGGTCCTCGCCGCGGCCCGGGGCGGGCAGGACGACCGGCTTGGCGGAGATCACCATGGCGGGGGTGCCAGGGTTCTTCGGGGTCTGCGCGGTGTTCGAGTCGGGCATGGACGTGCCTTCCGTTGGGTTTCGTCGCACTCGTGGTTCGCAGGGTCCGGTGGTCGGTGGCGTCGACGGCCGGGCCGAGAGGTGAGCGAGGAACGTCGCTCGTACGCGGACGCGTCGCGGCCCCAGCGACGTCGAGGGCCGGCGACCGCGCGGCTTGCGGGCTTCCGCGGGGCTTCCCGGTGGAACATGACGGCGGTGGACGGCTTGGTCGCCGGCTCTTCGGTCTGCCATCATGAACTAAACGGAACCTCGCTCCGCAAACAATACGGAACGCTGTTCCGCTTCGCAAGCCGCACGGAAGGAACGTCGCCGTGGACGACAGCGCCCAGAGCCCGAAGAGCGCGTCCGTACCCAGGCGCAAGGACGCCCGGCGCAACCAGCAGACCCTGCTGGACGCGGCCGCCGCGGTCTTCGCCACCTCGGGAGTGGAGGCGCCGGTACGTGACATCGCGGCCAAGGCCGGGGTCGGCATGGGCACGATCTACCGCCACTTCCCCACCCGGGCCGACCTCGTCATCGCCGTCTACCGCCACCAGGTCGACGCCTGCGCCGAGGCCGGGCCGACCTTGCTGGCGACCAGCCCCACCCCGCACGCCGCCCTCGAACGATGGGTCGGCCTCTTCATCGACTTCCTCACCACCAAGCACGGCCTCGCGGCCGCACTCCAGACCGACAACACCGGCTTCGAGACGCTGCACGCCTACTTCCTCGACCGCCTCCTGCCGGTGTGCGCCCAGCTCCTCGACGCCGCTGCCGCCTCCGGCGAGATCCGTTCCGGAATCGACGCCTACCACCTCATGCGCGGCATCGGAAACCTCTGCGTCGGCGCCGACAGCGACCCCCGCTACGACGCGCGCCGAGTGGTCGCACTCCTCGTCGCAGGGCTACGCCGACCACGCTGACCACCCGACGCGTGCCGACCACCCCGCGTGCACCGGGCGCTCGGGCCGGTCCTGAGAGGCCGTCAACTGCCGTCAACTGATGGCCCCAAGCGTCCGGTTCACCCGTGAAGCGGTCAGGCCGACCGTCCCAGGCGGGCGGCCAGTACACGGGCGCGGGCCTGCTGGACCGCTCCCGCCTTCGAGGCGGCGAAGCGCAGCAGACCCGGGGGCGTGCGCAGGTGCAAGGTGTCGGTGACGACGCTGCCGGCCTCGTGGCGGTCGATGACAAAGCGGTAGCTCATGCGGACCCGTCCCGGGCTGCGGACCTCGCCGAAGATCTCGGCGCAGCGCGGGAGGCCGTCCGGGACGGGGACGAGCGTCACGTCGATGATGTTGTCGTGCCGCAGGACGCCCAGAAGCCGGAAGCGCTCCACGGCCGTGTAGTGCACGGTCCCGCCGCCGCGGCGCACGTCGCGGACGTCGACGAGGAGCGGCGACAGGCCGATGTAGTGCGTCGGTTCGGCCAGGTGCGTGAAGACCTCTTGCGGCGGCGCGGCGATCTGGAACATGTGCTTCAGCTCGACGGACGGCACCCAGGACCCCCTCGGTACGGCGCGGTGGCGCAGCGATCCTCCCATCGCCGGCCCGGGCGCGGCGACGCCCAGGGGTGCTTGGTGCACTGGTGGCCGCGTTCCGTGAGTTCCGTGAGTTCCGTGAATTCCGTGACCGCGGGGGTCAACCGTTCGGGTCCTCGTGCGGCGGCGCGGCGTGGATCACTCAGTACCGCTGGGCCTTGGCCAGACGAGGTGTCAGTTTCGGCTCGGACGGCCGGCGGCTGAAGACGATGGGCTGTTGCTTCTGACCCGGTTCTAGGTTCTCGGCGCCGGTGTACCTGGTCTCGACGACGTGGTGCTTGCTGTCCTCGAAGTCGATCTGCACGGCGTAGGACGCCTTGCGGTCCGTCTTGTTCGTGATGTTGACCAGGACGGCGAGCACTCCCCCCGTCTGGGCCTTGGGCATTCCGGACATGCCTACCTCGGAGAGCGCGTTTCCCCGCCCCTTGACGCCCTTGAGCTTCTTCTCGGCCGTCGCCTCCCTACGGGCGCTCTCGGCCGACACCGACGCCTCGAACTCGGAAGCCCGCGCCGAGGCCGAGGAGGCGGCCGCCGAGGCCGAAGCACGGGCGGAGGAGATGGCGGAGGAGGCGGAGGAGGCCAGCGCCGACGGCGGCGCCCCGGTGAACGACGTCGTGTTCGGCGTGCTCGGAGTTCCGTTGCCCGTCGAGCCGTTGCCACCACCGCCGCCGCACCCGGTCAGCGCGCCGGCCGCGAAAGAGCAGGTCAGCAGGGTCGAGGCCACAGCGAGAGGTCGCAGGCGCCGGGGGCGTACACGACGAAGGGACAGCATCAGGTCTTCCTCCTGGACGAGGGATCCTTCAGCTCATCGTCATCGCTCCGTCGTCGACGCGCGACGAGACCCGCCCCTGACGGACGAGGCCACCACCCCAGCAGCCGAATCGCACCTCAGCGCCGGCGGGCTCGGTGAACTCGGTGGAATCAGTGGAAGCAGAGGCAGAACGGATGGCCGGCCGGGTCCGCGTAGACCCGCCAGTTGGCCTCCGGACGGAGCTGGTCCGTCCGCTCCAGCACCGTCGCGCCGAGCGCGAGGGCCCGCTTCTCCTCCCCGTCGAGGTCGTCCACGTCGAAGTCCAGGTGGAGCTGCTGCGGACGCTGCTGACCGGGCCATTCGGGCGGCTGGTAGCCGTCCACCCGCTGGCAGGCCAGCGGCGTCCCCTCGAACCCGTGCACCTCGATCCAGTCGGGATCCTCCGGGTCCTGGACCACTCGGCCGCCGAGCAGATCCGCGTAGAACTGCGCCAGCAGTAGCGGATCGGCACAGTCCAGCGCGACCGCTTGCAGCTTTCGAATCACTTCCGACACTCCTCGCTCTCCGGCCGCGTCCGCGACACGCCCGTACGGACGGTCGTACCCGCCTGCGCGGCGGGCATGCACGGCGGCACACCGCACCACCGCGAGGTGTTGGTGAGCGGGGACGGGGAAGCTCCCTGCTCAGAGGACGGGTCCGTAAAGGGGGGCCCGTAGAGTTTCCGCATGACGGATGAGAGCGAGCGAGCCGTTCGGGCGGCCATCGACGGGGAGATGCGGCTTCTCGACCCCGAGGTGCGTGCTTCCCCCGGCCGTGTGCGGGAACTCCTGGATCCGGAGTTCACCGAGATCGGCGCCTCCGGGCGCCGTTGGGACGCGGAGTCCATCCTCACGGTGACCAGCGGCGGCTCGGTGTCCCCCGAATCTCCGGTCGAGGTCAGCGAGATGTCGGGGGTCGTCCTCGCTCCGGGCATCGTCCACCTGACCTACTTGGCCGACAACCAGGGTCGTCGGGCTTGGCGGAGCTCTGTGTGGCGTCTGACGGAGACGGGCTGGCGGATGTACTTCCACCAGGGCACGTTGACCAGCTGAGCAGGGCACGTCGAGCAGTTGAGCCCAGTCGAGGTCGTATCGGGCCGGCTCCGGCCGGGCGCTGCGGCTGCCCGGTCAGGCCGCGCCGGCGGCATCGGCCTGAAGGTGCTCGGCGGCCTCGGCGGCCGTGTAGGAGGAGGCGAAGGTGAACGCGCGCGGGGACGGCCCGTGCGCCCGCAGGTCCGCCAGCCGCTCCAGGGCCTCGCCGACGGTCGGGAGATGACCGGCGGGGACCCACCAGAGCACCAGGTGGGACTCGACGTGCCGCTCGAACCATTCGCGGCGCCGGCGCATCACCTCCAGGTGCCCGCTGCGGTAGGTGAAGTCCCACAGGGCCTCCTGGGTCTCCCAGACCGACAGGTTGACGATGACGTCCTGCCCGGCCGGGCGAAGGCCGGTGGCGTCGGCCGCCCCGTCCTCCACGAGGCGCCACACGAAGCCGGGCGCGTCGTCGGCGGCGGCGTTGACCGGATCGAGCATCTCGACGAACGGCGCCATACGCGGGTCGTCGAGGGGGTGGCGGAGCGTGGCGATGTTGAGCTCGGCGAGGTGGGCGACAGCCGTGGATGCGGTCATGGCGTCATCCCAGCAGGCCGGAGTTTCTATGTCAATCAATATTGTTTTTAGAGTCCTCGACCACCACGCAGCACTCCCCCGGTCGGGCGTCCATACGGGCGTGGAGCGGACCGTCCGTGCCGAACAGCCCCTCCAGCAGCGCGAGGTTCATGCCGCAGACGAGCGGCGGGAAGCGCTCTGCGACGGCGTGGAAGGGGCAGTTGCGCATGCGGACGACGCGCGCCGCCGCCCCGGTCGTCCCCTCGACGCCTTCCAGGTGCGGTTCGTAGCCGCGGGCGGCCAGCAACTCCATGGCCTCTTCGAGGCTGCCGCAGGCCGCCGCCGAGCCACGCAGGGCCTCGCCCCGCCGGCGTGCGGCCGTGCAGAGCCCGGCGTCCAGCCCGGCCTCCTCGGCTGCCTCGGCGAGCAGTTCGGCGGCGGTGCGGTAGTCGCGGGCGGGCAGCGAGACCGCCCGCTCGGCCCGCGCCCGCGTGTACACCTTGGCGGGGCGGCCCGCCCCCGGCCCGGAGCGCCCCGTCAGGCGGCGGCTGCCGCTCTCCAGCAGCCCGGCCTCGGTCAGCCTGTCCAGATGGTGCGCGGCGAGCGTGCGTGTCACCCCGGCCGCCTCGGCGGCCTCGTTGCGGCCGACCTCGCGGCCCTGTGCCGCCACGTACTCGTACAGGCGGCGCCGCACCGGATCCTGCAACGCCGCGATCGCGTCGATGTCTTCCACCCGGCCATTCTAGGAACAACACAGGTTGGAGATAGAAGGGCGGGTTCCCCTGTGCCGTGCTGTCGGGGCGCCGCCCGGAACTCGCGTGAGGCCACCGTCCCGTCTCCCGGTCGAAGGGGTCTGGAATCGAGACGTCCCGCCAGGGGTTTGCGGCTACCGTGGCGCCCATGGACCTGACGATTCATACGAGTGCCCTGCCGCACGACGACCCGGACGCCGCCCTGGCCTTCTACCGCGACATCCTCGGCTTCGAGGTCCGCAGCGACGTCGGGCACGGCAAGACGCGCTGGATCACGGTCGGCCCCGCCTCTCAGCCGGAGACCTCCATCCTCCTGGCGCCCGCGGCCGCCGACCCGGGGATCACCGAGGCGGAGCGCACCACCATCCTGGAGATGATGGCCAAGGGGACCTACGGGTGGATCCTGCTCGCCACCCAGGACCTCGACGCCACCTTCGACAAGGTGCAGGCCTCCGACGCCGAGGTGGTCCAGGAGCCGACGCTCCAGCCGTACGGCGTGCGCGACTGCGCGTTCCGCGATCCGGCGGGCAACCTCGTCCGCATCCGGGAGTCGCGGCCCGGCACCGAGTAGGGAGGGGGTCGGTCAGCGGGTCGGCAGCCACTGGGCCGACACCAGATGCGACCGGTTCGCCGAGCCGATCGAGCGGCACGGCCTCACGCCCCCGCACGCCGGCCCGCTCACGGCCCTCACCAGGATCACCCTGTCACGTGGAACTCGTTCCCGGCGGCGTCGAGGAACTCGCCGGGTTCCCAGTCGCGTTGGGTGACCTCCAGCCGCAGCCTGTTCCTCGCCTCCTTCGGCGCCGCGGGCGGCCCCATCACCAGCGAGACCGTACTGGAGGGCCTCCGGCGCAGCCGGACACCCCAGTCGTGGGACTCGACCTCGTGCCAGTCGGCCTCGGACTGCCAGAAGGCCCACTGTGCGTAGCGATCCTCGTTGGAGACGTCGAGGCAGACGGCGACGAGGCCGGAGTCGGCGAGCACGCCGGGGTGACCGGGACGCAGTACGCAGAACTCGTTGCCTTCCGGGTCGGCCAGCACGTCCCACGGGACATCCCCCTGGCCGATGTCGATCCGCGTCGCACCGAGTGTGAGCAGGCGCGCGACCTCGGCCTCCCAGTCCGGCCCTCCGGCCAGGTCGAGGTGGACTCGGTTCTTGTGCGCCGTCTTCGGCTGCGTGGTCGGCACGAACCGCAGGCGCAGGCCGCCCGTCCGGCCCCGCGTCGCGTCCGACCAGAAGCGGTCCATGCGCGCGACATCCAGCGCGTCGATCACGACCCCAGTCAGCATTCCGTTCCCCCAAGCCGTCGAACCCGTCGCCCGCTCATTGTGGCCGCCGCCCTCGGTGTCGGCGCTGAGGGCCCAGGCCGGCAGCACGCATCCCGGACACCTTGCCGACCAAGACCACCGAGTCCGGGACGCGACGACCTCGGGTGCGGGGGGCAGCGCCGTGGAAGTCGCCCTCGGGGACCTCCGTGGAGGAGAAGCATGCTCCGCTCATCGCCGGGACACGAGTGGACGACCGCCCGCACCGGGCGGCACCATGCCGGCGCTCACAGTCCGGGGGCGTAGGACACCGTGAGGGCGAACGCCGAGAGTGCGAGGAAGCCGAGGCAGTTGAGCCAGAACTCGGACTTGAGGAAGCGTGCCCGGATGTGCGCGAAGGCCGCCGCGAGGAAGTAGCAGACGACGCCCGCGTTGGCGGCCACGCCGATGCCGGCCACGTAGATACCGGTGATCAGGCCCGCGGCGGCGAGGAACTTGATCACGACGAGCGTCCACCACCAGTCCTCGGGGAACTCGACCCCGTTCAGACAGGCACGGATGAAGGCCGGCGGGCGGATGGACATCACGGCGTCCACGGCGAGGACGCCGGCGAGGACGGCCTGCGGCCACCACGGGCCCGGGTTCACAGTCATCGCTGCTCACTTCCTTACCTCTCGGTGATGAACTCCACGACGCGGACGAAGTCCTCCATGGGCCCGCTCACATCGGCCCCGCCGGTGCCGGCACCGACGAAGAGGGTGCCGAGGTAGGCGAGATGGATCGCGCTCGCGCCCCGCGCGGCGGCCTCGGGTGCGAATCCGGCACGGACGAGAACGTCGCCGATCTCTTGCCGCAGCACCGCGGCAAGCTCGTCGAAGACGCCCGCCCGGTGTCTGCCGGTGACGAGGGTCGCCGCGTAGTGGCGGGCGAGTTCGAGGTCGCTGGTGAAGAGATCGACGAACGGCCCGAACAGGGCGAGGATCTCCTCGACGAGACGGCCGGGGGAAGGAGGCGTCGGGCGCGGTTCGCCCGATTCCTCTCGAGCCCGGTGCAGGGCGGAGATACGTCGATCGAACAGTTCGACCAGGATTGCCGCCTTGTCGCCGACCGCCATCACGGTGCCCACGCTCACGCCGGCGGCCGCGGCGATCTCCCGGACGGTGGTGGACTCGAACCCCCGGGTGGCGAACAGGCGTTCCGCCACGCCGAGGACCCGCTCGCGAGTCGCTTCCCGCTGCTCTCTGCGCGAAGTCATGCAGACCCTTGCTGAACGCGTTCACTGAACATGTTCAGAGAACATAGTGGGCCGGGCTGATCCGCGTCAATCGGGGCCGCAGCCGAGCTCCAGGCGCGTCAGCGGCCGGCGCCGATGAGTTTCGGGGCCCGGCGGGGTCTGTCTCTGTGCAAGCACAAGCCGCGCACGAGCTCTGTGAGGGAAACCATGACCAGCCACGCCCTGCCCCCCGTCGTCGACGCCGCGACGTGGGAAAGCCGGCTTCAGGCGCTGCGCGCCCGGGAGAAGGCGGCGACACGGGAACTCGACGCCATCGCCGCCGAGCGCCGTCGCCTGCCGATGGTCGAGATGCCCGACTACACCCTCGAGGGCGAGGACGGCCCCGTCCGGCTGGTGGACATCTTCGAAGGCAAGAGGCAACTGATCGTCTACAACCACATGTGGTTCGCCGGCCAGGAATGGCAGTGCCCGGGCTGCACGGGGTTCACCTCGCAGTACACGCGCCTGGAGTTCCTGGACAACTACGATGCGCGCTTCGTCGTCGTCACCCAGGGCCCGATCGAGGAGGCGCTCGCCTACAAGCACCGGGTCGGCAACCGGATGACGTGGTACTCGACCGCCCACAGCTCCTTCGGCGCCGACGTCGGCGCACCGCCGGACGGAGGATTCGCGGTCAACGTGTTCCTGCGCGACGGCGACACCGTCTATCGCACCTGGCACACCAACGGCCGGGGCACCGAGCAGCTCAGTCACAGCTTCGCGCTGATCGACCTCCTGCCCTACGGGCGGCAGGAGGAATGGCAGGACGTGCCCGAGGGCTGGCCCCAGTCGCCCACCTACAGCCGGTGGGCCACGTCCAAGGACATCGCCGCGCTGTACGGCCCGGGCTCCGGCGACTGAGGGACCCCGCACCACGACGGGTCGGCCGCGCACTCGGTGCCGTCGCCGGTGCGCGGCGCCGCGAGCATCGCGCCTGCGTCCCGGGCCGGGCGGCGCGGGTCGGTCCGGTCCGGGTCAAGTCCGCTCGGGCAGGACGAGCAGGTCACCGGCCCATGCCGTACCCGGGCGTCGGGATCCCCGGACCAGGGTGCGGCCGTCCGGCTACCGTGGCGGCATGATGCACACCGGGACCGAGATCACGGCGGAGCTGATCCGGGATCTGCTGCACGACCAGCACCCCGACCTGGCCGACCGCCCCATCCGGCTCGGCGCGCGGGGCTGGGACAACCAGCTGTGGCGGCTCGGCGACGACCTCGCCGTCCGACTGCCCTGGGCGACACGGTCCGCGGACCAACTGCTGCGCAAAGAGCACGCCTGGGTGCCGTCGCTGGCCGCGCACCTTCCCTTGCCGGTCCCCGTACCGCAGCGCCTCGGCGAGCCCTCCGAGCGGTTTCCGCGGCCCTGGACGGTCACCACCTGGGTGCCGGGAGCGCCCGCCGACCGCGTCCCCGTCACGCGCGGCGCACAGGCGGCCGACGCCTTGGCCGCGTTTCTGACGGCCCTTCACCGGCCCGCCCCCGCTTCGGCGCCCGCGGGCGGCTACGGCCGGGGAGGGCCACTGACCGGCCTCGCCGGGCAGTTCGCCGAGCAGCTCGCCTCGGCCACCGAACTGGGGCTGATCCCCGACCCGGACGCCGTCCGCGCGGTGTGGGACGACGCCGTTGCCGCCCCCGAGTGGGCGGGCCCGGCGCTGTGGCTCCACGGCGACCTGCACCCGGCCAACGTCCTGACCGGCGACGGCACTTTCTGCGGTGTGATCGACTTCGGCGACCTCTGCGCGGGCGATCCGGCCTGTGATCTCGCTGCCCCTTGGATACTGTTGCCGGACGGCGCCGCCGACCGCTTCCACGACGTCTACCGGCCGACCCCGGACACCGCGACCCTGCGCCGCGCCCGTGGCTGGGCGGTGCTGCGGGCCCTCGGCGGCCTCCTCATCGGACATGCCGGCCTTCATGGCCGGCCCGGCGGCAAGCCCACCTGGGGCCCACCTGCCCGCGCCGCCCTGCGACGCCTGACCACGACGACCCACCGCTGACCCGATCCCCTACGGCAGGCTCCGGCAGGGGCCGATGGCTTTCTGCACGATCGGGTTTGTCCACGACCCGCGGTCCGGCAGGCCACGCCCCCGGTCCGCTCGGGTTCCGGTCGGCGTGAGACCTGCCGTATGCCGGGGCGCTCAGCGGACGTAGCGGTGCATCGTGACCTTCGGGGCGAAGTCGGCCAGCGGGTCGTCGGTGCCGCTGGTGCGTGGGGCGCGGGCCGCCTCGCGGTCGAGGACGGCTTTGATGCGGGCCGCGAGTTCTTCGGCCTGCCGTGCGATCTCGACGACCGGCAGGCGGGATGCCCTGAGTGCCTCCACCTTGCGCTCGATGTCGGCGAGTTCGCTGCGCGACTGCCGGCTGAGGCTGAATCGGCGGGGTGTGGCCACGACGAACTGATAGGCGGCGGAGAAGGTCTGGCAGGCCGGGCAGTGCTCGTTGACGGACCTGCTGAGGTTGGTGGCGTTGATCAGGCGGGCGTTCCGGCCGGCCGTGGTGACGATCTGGTAGGAGAGCGCGACGGAACGACACGGCCGCGCGAGGGAGCATCCCGCTGAGACGGCGGTGGCCCGGTTGTTGGCCGTCACCGCGACGGAAGGGCCGTAGGTGTGGAGCGTGAAGGACTCGTCGAACTGGTTCACATGAGCCCGGTCCGCGTGGCTGCGCGCGGCATCGACAGCGATGGCGACGCCATGGGAGGTGCCGATACGGCCGGGTGTGCCGGCGCGTGCCGAGGTGGTGACGGCCGTCATGACCAGACCGGCGGTGACGGTGACGGCGACACGGACGGCCGACTTCGCGGCGCCGGGGGTACGGGGCTTGCGGTGGTGCATGGTCTGCTCCTGCGAAGAGGTGGGGTGGTACGCGGCTCAGGACTGGATGGGGAACGAGGGCCCGGTCGCGGAGGGCGGAGGTGGTGGCGAGGTGGGGGGAGGCTGCGAGGGCGGGGAGGAGTCGGTGGGGGTCGAGGAGGGACTGGTGGAGGGGGATGCGGACGCGCTCCGGCTCTGACTCGGGGACGGGTCGGATGGGGGGCTGGTGGGCGTGGGGCCCGCCTCGGTCGTTAGGGGCGGCCCGGTCGGTTCCGCTGCGGGAGACGGTGTGCCGGTGCCGGGCACCTGGGCCGGCCGGGAGGCGGTCGGCGGTGGGGTTGTCGGCGTGGGCCGGCCGGTCGCGACGGGGTGATGGCCTTCCGCGAGCCGGCCCTGCCCGGGCACGGTGCCGGGGGCGGGGTCTGCCGGGGAGGGGTGCGGGGCCGGCGGGGTGGGCCTGCCGGGTTGCAGGGCGGGGGTGACGGGCGCCGCTTCGGGCAGGGGTCGGGGGGTCAGGCCCTGCACCCAGGCGGTGACCAGTACGGCGCAGGCCGCGGCGACCGCGCCGGCCAGGGACAGGCGCACCACGGGACGTCCCCGGCTCGCCCTCGCGGCAGCGCGCCACAGGCGGGCGGTCAGTCTTCCCGCCAGGTAGGCGCCCCCCGCCAGTGGGCACAGCAGCATCAGCGTGCCGATGACCGCGACCAGTCCGGCCGCGATGTGCCCGTCGGTGAAGGCCGTGTACGTTCCCAGGCACTGGCCGTACAGGCCGCGAACGGCGGTGGTCAGCAGGCGCGGAAGGTTCCACAGGACGTAGGCCGCCTCGGCGAGCAGCAGCGGGACCATGGTCAGGACCCACAGCGTCACGACGGTCCTGGCCGAGCGTTTGAGGCAGGCCACCTCCGCGGCGGCCGGGCGGCCGGGCAGCATGCTCAGCAGGATCGGCTTGACCTTGCCGTACAGGTCGGGCACGCCGGCCATGTCACCCAGGATGTAGTAGCCGTCCAGCCGCACCACCGGGAAGAGCTGCTCGAGGACCTCGAAGTGCGCGAGGTAGATCGCGGCCAGGAAGAACGGCTGGCCGGTGAGGAGGTAGCCGGCGGTGAGGGCCAGCATGAAGACGACGTTGAAGTAGACGCCGCCCAGCCCGGTGCGCAGCCGGCCGGTCCTCCCGATCCGGTACACGTCGGTGACGTCGGTGTACATGGACGGCCAGATCAGGAAGATGCCGCAGCCGATCTTCCCGGGCACCGCCCCGCTGTACCGGCAGGCCGAGGCGTGCCCGAACTCGTGGAAGAGCAGGCTCGCCACGGTGAGGGCGAAGAGGATGAGCATCCACAGCGGCTGTTCGAGCACCTGGAGCACCGGGGTGATGGCGCCGTGGACGGCGAAGAGCCATACGTCCATGGCGACGGCACCGGCCAGCACCAGTGCCACCACCAGGGGATGGTGCACCCAGGCCAGCGCGGCGGCGATCCGGGCCACCTGCGTCTCGTGGAAGATCACTTTGTGGCCGCGCAGCGCCAGCAGCAGGTCCGAGCGGGGCGCGGAGACCTCCTGGGGGTCACCGTCGAAGGGGAGGGTGATCCCGAGCGGGGTGAGTTTGTGCTCCACCAGGTGGACGATGTTCTCGGTGCTGACCTCGGCGCCGTAGCGGCCGCTGACGCGGTGGGAGATCGCCTCGGCGTCGCGTACCCCGTCGACCGCGGCGACGACCAGGTACAGCAGCCGGGAGAGCTGGATCACCTGCCCGTCACCGCGGCGGACGATGTATCGGCGCTCGGTGAATCCCGATCCCTGGTATTCGCCGAGCAACCGCAGTCCCTGGCTCGGCCGGGGCAAGGGCGTGGCGCTCGGGGAGGCACAGGCGGCGGTCGTGGCGGGTGCTGCCGGGGCGGCGGTGCGCCCGGCGTCGGCGGGCGGGTCCGGCGCCTTGGTGGCGGCAGCCGGCTCCGGGCACGACCCCGGGGGTGGGACGCGGGCAGGCAGCGAAGTGAGGCTGCTGTTGTCTTCCAACGCCGTCATCGGTTTTCCTTCTGGGCGCATCTGACGTTCCGGCACATGTGCGGATGCCCTGCGGGACGGGCCGCCGGCGAGAAGCAGGCGTGGATCAGTGGGTCTGTGACCGGTGGGCCGGGCGGGGCCGGGGTCCTCTGTACGGACCCGGCCCTGCCCGGCCGGGCCGTTACTGCTGCACGCTGATGGTCTGCGAGGCCTCGGACTGCGCGACCGCGTACGGCGAGCACTGGTTCAGCGCGGCCGATTCGTTGTGCGCGTCCACGTGCGCGACCTTCCTCGTGACGGTGGACCACTTGGCGAAGTTGAACGAGAACTTGCCCAGCGCCTCACGGCCCGGCAGCAGTTCCGCGGTCTCGGCCTCGAGCTGATCCATGTTCATGAAAATCTCCTTCCATTCCATTCATTGGGTGGGTGAGCAAAACGAGAACCGGTGAGTTACGGTCCGAACGCGTCCGCCGAGCCGCTCTCAGGGCCTCGTTTCGCGGCTGCCGGCGAACCCGGCTGACAGTGAGTGAGCAGCGATCCGTCTGCCACCGGCACGCCGTCAGGAAGCGGACGGCAACCGAAATCCCCTTCCTCCGCGGCCGGGTCATGCGGAAACCCGGCCGCGGAGTCGGGAACGGCGGTATGGGGGGAGAACCGTCCGCCGTCCAAAGTCTCCGGACAGTTTGTCCGGAGGCCCCGGACAGTAGCCGAAAGGGAAGGAAAAACGCAAACAATGCAATTCCGACATTCGTTCAGAGTCGTACTGCTGTTCAGTCCCCCGCTCCCACCAGCACCGACCGTCCCGGCGGGGCCCCACGGAGGCCGAGTTCTCAGGCCGCCCGCGCCGGTTCTCCTACGGCTTTCTCGGCTTTCTCCCCCGGCCGACGGCACGGCGGCAGTGTCAGTCGGCGCAAAGGGGAGAGAGATCCCGTTCCGTCAGCTCAAGCCGGATCGTCAGCCGACTGCAAGCCTGTAGGCCGTCAGCAGGCGTCCCTCGACACGGACACGGAAATCGGGCAGACCTGTCCCAAGTTCGGGAACGACCTTGTGGACGGCCTGAAGTTCCGCGGCACTGAGTACGGCGGCGGCAGCCTTGAACATATCGGCCAATGTCGCCTCCGGCACCCGCCGGAGCGCGTCCGAGGAAAGCAGAACCACCGCCTCGCCGGTGCTGCTGCGCACGACAGCGGTCACGGGGGCCCCTTGGACGACAAGCACCTGCTACCCCTCTCGCCAGCACGGCCTTTCCAAGGCACTGGATCTGGCACGGCAGGAGGATTATCTGGCTCTTCCGGCTGTTCCGGCTCTCCCCTCGACCGTGAACCGCGCCGCGGCCACCGGATTTCGAGAAGATTCCGCCGAGCTTAGCGGGAGAGGCACAGTCGAGTGGGTGCACCTGGCGGGCGCGCATATGCTCGAATCCACGGGCCGGTGAGGTCACGGATGCCTGACGGCCGCCGGCCCGTTACGGCCCGTACGGCACGGTCCGCACGGGCCGGACAGCTCGCCCTGCCAGGTCAGCCGGGCGAGGACGCCCCTTGCCGGGACGGTGACTTCGTGCCGGGAACGACCGGCCGGAATCCGGAGATCCGCGAAAAGAGGACCTGAGCGAAAGACGGGGTCAGCCGAGTCCGCGCGTCAGGTGTGCTTGCTCGCCGGCCGAGGCCCTGGGCCCTCGGCCGCGTCGATTTCCTCCTGGAGTTCGATCGCGTGAACGATGCTCCCGTTCAATGTCCTGCGGATGATGGGGTCGGTGATACCCCATGCGGTCATGGCCTCCTCCGGAGACAGCGCCCGTGAGCCGGCCTCCTTGGTCTCACGTCGTGGCTGTTGAGGCCCTCGCTGTTCCGGAATGAGGCCGCTCTCCACCAGAATCCTCCGGTGATCGAGGTTGAGGACCGTTGCCCAGGTCGTCAATTGCGAGGACAACGGCAGGGTTTTGCCGTCCAGTGTCCGGCTGATGGTGGTCAGGCTCAGACCGGTGGCGGCCGCCAGTTGCGCGCGTCCGCCCTGCCGTCGGCGAACGTCATATCCGGCCGCTGTCGCCGCGCCGGTGAGATACGCGCCGACCCGCCGCGCCTGGGCCTGCCGGTCGCTCCGGCTTTCGTGGGGGGAATCTTCCACACTCCGCATGCCCGGAGAGTAGCGCGAAGGCATGATGGCACACGCCAGTTGCACGCGTGCACCTTTGCAGGTCACAACCTAGATCGGCATTTGTGCAGGCCACATTGCGAATCTCGTATCTGTGTGCGAATCAAAATACCCTTGCGTCACTTATGCCCGGCAACTTGCATATGTTGCACGCGTGTGGGTTAGCCACACGGCTGCACGTTGCTGAGGGGGTCTTTTGACCATGCTCCGCCTCCACATGGCCACGCTCCTGGCAAAGGCCGGGGAACTCGGTGACCAGAGTGTCGCCGACATGGCGCAGCGCACCGGGATCAGCAGATCGACACTCCACCGGCTGGCGGCCGGCACGAAACAGCCCAGCCTGACGACGCTGTGGACCCTGCGCGACGCCTACCGCGTGCGGCTCGACGCGCTCGTCTACGACGACATAAAGACCCTCCGGCGCAGCAGCCTTTCACAACAACACCACGCGCCCTGACCGGGCGGGCACCGCCCGCGGCATCGGCGATTCGGCCGGCCGGCGGCCGGATGCGAACCGGCCCCGGCTCCCCGGCCGTAGCGGCGACCCGGCCGTGCCGGCAACCGGCTCCGTTCCGCCCCAGACCACCGGCGGCTCGCGGACGCGGCGTCGCACGGGCGCGGCCCGCCCGAGAAATCCCATACACCCACGATCAGGAGCACCGTTGACCACTCAGGTTCACCCCGCCCCGGACGGCGGCACCACGGGGGAAGAAGCACTCATCATCCGGGCCCAGCAAGGCGATCGCGAGGCGTTCGCCGAGCTGTACCGCAGGCACTACGGACTGATCGCCACGCTCATCGGCCAGCGTGTCAGATCCAACTCGGCCCTGGCCGAAGACCTCACCGCGGACGTCTTCATGAAGGCATGGGCCAAGATCGCCACTTTCACCTGGACCGGTAAGTCGATCCGTGCGTGGCTGTGCACGATCGCGCGCAATGTGGTCGCCGACCACTTCAAGACCGCCGCGGCACGCCACCTCACCTTCGTCGACCACATCACCCTGCTGACAGACGCCTGGGCGCCCTTGGTGAGCAACCCCGAGGACACCGTCCTGTCCTCGCTCGCCGTCGACGACCTGCACAACGCCCTGTCCGAGATCACGCCCCGCCAACAGGCCGTCATCCGGCTGCGGTTCCTCGGCGGGATGTCCGTGAGCGAGACCGCCCGCACCCTGGGCACCACCGACGCCGCCGTCAAGACACTGCAATGGCGCGCCCTCGGCTCCCTCCGCAAGGCCTACGCGGGAGCCGCCGCATGAGCCCCGCGTTCGGCAGAAACATGGACGTCGAGCAGGAACTGATGGCACGGCTCGGCGAACTCGCCCGCGCCTTCATCGCCGACCTGAACGCACAGGGCCGCCTGGTCGAGATCGGCGGCGCCGAAGCCCTCAGGCACCTGCGGGAACAGCACGACCATCAGCACACCCTGCCGCGAACCCCCACCGGTGGAGCGCAGGCCACCGAAACCGCGACGCACCTGGCCGCGCGGACACCCGCCGCCCTGTGGGACGCGATCACCACGCCCCCCACCAGCCAGATCCCACCCAGCACCCTGGACGCGTCCCACCCGCTGCATCTCCTCTACGCCCCCCACAACAGCCCGCACATGCCCGACCGCGGCGACGCCCCGGCCGATGCCCCGGCCGGCGCCCAGGCAGCCGCGTACGGCACCGCCGCCGACACAGAGGAAGCGCACAGCACGGGCCCGAGCGACATGGCCCCGAGCGGCCAGGACGACCACGGGCAGCAGGCACGCCATGAGGACCAGGTGCAGCGAGGCAACCACGAGGATCAGGCGCAGCGAGCCGGCCACGAGGAACAGGAGCAGCAGGCGGGCCACGCGGAACAGGAGCAGCAGGCGGGCCACGACGAGCAGACTCGGTCGGCGGCCGTCCGAACGGCAGCCAGGCTGCGGGCCGAACACGCCGGCCGCCTCGATGTCACCCGGATCACCGCGGAGCTCGAACGCGTCACCGTCCACATCCAGGCCCTGTCACTGACCGACTGGGAGTACTGGCTGGCCGCGATCGGCGCACCCCTGAACGCACCCACCCACCGCGCCGAAGGGGCCCAGACCGCCACCGGGCACCTGGACGGCGTGGAGATCCACCTCACCGCGGACGCCGTGCCCCGCCTGTTGGACGAAGCGGCCCGGAAAGCCACCGAACCCTATTGTCTGGCAGGCCGCGTCTACGACCTCGCGCTGCCCCACACCGACCGCCACGGCCAGACATGGCATTACCACGGCCAACGCCAGGAGGACGACACCCCCCTGCTCACCCTGCACGGCACCGGCAGCCCGCCCTACCCGCTGACGTCCGTGCTCACCGCCAACGGGCCCCTTATCCCCAGCCCGTCCCCCTCGGACCAGGATCTCGCGAACGGCCACTGAACACCGAGCACGCCACGAGACACCCCCCACGCCCCCACACCGGGCACAGCCGGACGGCAGGGTAGCGCACGGTCCCGGACGGGAAAAAGGTGCAGAACGTCCCGGCGGCGGCGCCGTTAGACTCAACGACAGGCGGTGACTGCTTCTGCACAGGAAGAACCGGCGTGCCCAACACACTGCAGGAAATGATCAAACACAAGCTGGACCAGAACGGCTGGTCCTACAGCGATGTGGCGCGTCGCGGCGGCATCTCCCGTTCAACGGTCCACCACCTGGCCACCTCCGCGCGACTGGCTCAGATGCCCCAGCAGACCACCCTGGAAGGCCTGGCCAAGGGCCTGGGCATCCCCCTCCCGCCGGTGCAGCGGGCCGCCGCCGAAGCCGCCGGCGTCAATCTCTACCTGCACGACGCGCCCGAGGCCGCCGACCCCGAAGTGGCCATCCTCATCGCCAGCGTCCACAAACTCAGTCCGACCGACCGTCGGCACGTGGCCGTCCTCGTCGAGTCGCTGCTGCGCGCCGACCAGACCGGGTAGAGGCGCGCGGCGTTCCGGGCGGCGGATGCCGTCAGGTGGTCACAGCGGACGCGGAAGCGTCCGTGCCGCGTTGATCCAGTCGATGACCGCCTGCACGGTGACACAGTCGAGTTCGGCCAGCTGGAAGACGGCCTGCACATCAGCGGCGTCCAACGGCCGGCACACCGAGTCCAGCACACCGTAGAGGCGCACCCGATGGGCCTGGGTGGTGGAGGCGTGCTGCCCGCTGTGGAGGCCGGCTCCATCGGCGGGCAGAGATGATGTCGTATCCAATTGATCCCCCTATGACGTGGGTGGAGCTGCGAAACGCCGGCCGGCGGCTCACGCGGGCCGGGCGAAGCGTTCGAAGACGTTGCTCAGCCGGTCCTCGAGGGCTTGTGCGTCCGGCCAGGGCCTCGGGCCGTCAAGTGCGCGGTGGACGCTGTCCCAGAACGCGTTGACGACGGCGTGGTCGTACCAGGTTCCCGCTGCCCCGCACGCGGGCGCGCATCCCAGCGCACGGGCACGATCGGTGAAGGAGCAGGCCACAGGGGTGCGTTGGGCGTTCCGGCCGCCCCCAGCACTCCCGTCGGCCTCGTCACTCCCCTCGGCCCTTTCCGTGCCGGCGACCCGGGTGATCGCCGCCATGACAGCCCGGTGGACGAGTGCCCGGTCCGCTGACTCCGCGGTGCTCCAGCCGATCAGGCTGCGCGACGTGGCGTCCAGGACCACCGCCGAGTACAAGGAACCCTGGAGCGGGGTGAAGGCCGGCACGTCGACGATCCAGTGGCCTCCCGGAGCAGGCGCCGCCGGCTGCCGGTCCGGCGCGTACAGCCGTCCTGTCCTCCCGCAGATCCCGGCTCGCCTCATCAGCGTCTCCACGGTCGCGTGGCTGACGTTGATGCCGTAACGGCACAGAAGTCGCCGCCCGATCCGGCGGTACCCGAACGCGCCCCCGGATTCCCGGTGGATGTCGACGATCACGTCGGTCAGCCAGGCCCGGCGCAGTTCCCGCGCGGAGGGAGTGCGTGCCCGCCAGGCGTAATACCCGGACTCCGACACATCCAGCAGCGTTACGGCCCTGCGCGCCGGAAAGCCCCGCGCCACCACACCGGCAATCACCTCGTACCGCCTTTTGGGGGCACCACCTGCTTCATCACGGCGATCGCCTCCCGCAGCAGATCAACCTCCTCCTCCAACTCACCGATACGGGCACGGGCCCGCGCCAGCTCCGATCCGGACACACGCACGCGCCGCCACCGGTACACCGTCTGCACGGAAACACCCAGCTGCCGCGCCACCTCCTGGACCGAATGCCCGTCACCGACCAATTGCTCAGCACGCACACGCAGTGCCGCCGGATACGAACTGCTCACCGGATCCCACTCGTTCACGAACACTGCCGAAAGGACGGACGGGGACACGCGCGGTCGCATCCGTCCACGCGTGTCCCGGGAAACGGACGGAAGACGCTGCGCCGACCCCGCCGTTCAGAGTCTCCGGACGGATCGTCCAGAGATCCTGGACAGTAGCCGAAAAGGAAGCGTCACCGCAAACCTTCCATTTCCGACATTCGTTCAGAAGCGCGCACCCGTTCCCATCGCCGGGCAGACACGGGGAACCACCCGCCCATGGCACGTCCGCGCACCCGGCACAGGGCGACACGCGACCGGTTCGACACCGCCGCCACCGCGGCCGGCCGGGCACGCCCCATCCGCCGAGAACGACGCTCCACACCGAACAGGGCGGCACCGACACACCCCCTCACCCCGGCCCGCAAGGCCACGGCGCACTTTCTCACGGCACGACTCCGCACAACACGGGGCATTTTCAAAGAATGCATTAACACCGTCGGACCTGTTTTTCCGAGCACTTACAAGCACCCCTGGCAGGCCGGGAATTCACCTGGTCGGATGCAGAACTCAAGGACCGGTGCGCATTCCCGCGAAATCCCTCCGGCAATGCCCACTGAGCTGCAACTTTCCATGTCCTACGCCGACTTCTCACGCATTGACGGTGACTCAGCTCGGCCCCGGAATTCGGATCGATTTGATGTAGCGTCACGTTCCGCACCAGGGCAAAAACGGCCCTGATGTTCGAAAGGAGATCAGGTGAAGACCATTGCTAAGGCAGCAGTAGGCGCGCTCCTGGCGGCCGGCGCTGTCATGGCCCCCCTCTCGATGGAGGCAGCCGCCGCCCCGCTGCCGACGGTGAAGGCGGTGGCTCCCGCCGTCCACCTGGGCATGCACGCCCACGCCTCCAACCATCGGGCCTACACCTACCACCGCTCCGGTGAACTGCGGAGGCACTGCTACAACAACCGCAACGACTACTGGCGTCACGGCTACCGCGACAACTGCCGCTACTACAGCTGGGACTGGGACCGGTACGGCAACCGCCACCACCACCGGGACTGCGACCTGTACTGGCGCCGCTGACCCCATGACAGACGAGGCCGCCCGCCGTCAGAGCCCTGACCGCGGGCGGCCCCGTCATGCGTGCCGCCACGCAGGAGATGCCCGTACCACACAAGAGCTTGAGGTCGAGGAAGACCTCCTTGCCCTGGGTGACAACGGCTGTCGCAGTCGAGGGCGACGATGATCCGGCGGTTCGGATCCATGGCGGCATGATGCCCGCCGCCGCGAACCGGTGATCGTCGCGATCAGGTCGGCTGGACGGCGACGAGACAGATGTCGTCGTCGGTGTCGGCGATGTCGCAGGCCAGCAGATGGTCCAGGTAGTCCTCGAGGCCGTCGGCCGGGCGGCGGGCGGCGGTGAGCAGCGTGCGGAGACCCCGGTCGATGTTCCCGTCGCGGCGCTCGATCAGGCCGTCGGTGTACATGAGCAGGATGTCCTGCGGCCGCAGCTCGTGCTGGGTCTCCTCGTACGAGGCCTCGTCGAGGGCGCCGAGCAGCAGCCCGTCGGGCGGTGTGAGGGCTTCGGCCCTCCCCCGGCCGACCAGGACCGGGGGCATGTGTCCCGCATTGGCCCAGCACAGGGTGCGGGCGGCGGGATCGAACAGGCCGCAGACGACGGTCGCGGTGACCTGCTCGGTGAGGCAGCAGGCGACGGTGTTCAGCCAGGAGAGCAGCCGGCCCGGCCCCGCACCGGTGATGGCCAGTCCGCGCAGGGCGTTGCGCAGGACGACCATGCCCGTCGCGCCGGCGATGCCGTGGCCGGCGATGTCACCGACCGTGAGCAGCACCCGGTCGTCGGGCAGCACGACGGCGTCGTACCAGTCTCCGCCCACCCGCTGGTCCTCCTCCGCCGGGCGGTAGCGCACGGCGACCCGCAGGCCTGCCCTGGAGACCGGCTGGACCGCCGGGGGCATGATCGCCCGCTGGAGCTGCCGGGCCAGGCGGCGGCGCTCGGCGGACTGCTCCTCGGCGCTGGCCAGTCTGTCCTGGGTGGCGGCCAGCGCGACCTCGGTCCAGGAAAGGCGGGAGATGTCCTGGTAGGCGCCGCGTACCGCGACCAGGAGCCCGGAGGCGTCGCAGACGGGTTCGGCGACGACGCGCAGGTGGCGGACCACACCGTCGGCGCGCCGGAGCCGGAAGGTGACCGCGCTCTCCTCCCGCTGGTGCAGCACGGTGCGCAGAAAGCGCCTCACGGCGGCGGCGTCGTCCGGGTGCGCGTGTCCCGGGAGCTGGTGCAGCGCCACCGGGGCGGTGCCCGGCGGCAGCCCGTACAGGGTGGACAGCTGCTCGGTCCAGGTGATCTCACCGGTGGTCAGGTTCTCCTCGAAGGCGCCGATCCCGCTGACCCGCTGGGCGTGCTGGAGCAGGTCGGCCCGCCGGGCGTCACCGTCCGGGAGCCGCCAGCTGAGCAGCACCACGTCGCCGAAGCGGGCCAGGCCCACGGCGGCGACCATGGGCGGTGGCGCGGGGCTGCCGGGGAAGGTGAGCACCGTGCTCCGGTCGCGGTGGGGGATCCCGGTGTCGTGCACGCGCTTGATGCGCTCGAACAGCCCGCCGTCCGCGGCGAACAGTGGATATGCCTCCAGCAGCGGCAGCCCGGTCAGCGAGCCGGGGGCACGGCCGGCGGGGTCGGTGAAGCACGCGTTGGTGTGCTCGATGACGAAGTCGGTGATCCGGCCGTCGCGGTCCCGCAGGGGTCGCAGCAGGGCGGCGGAGTCCAGCACACCGTCGAGCAGGGCCACGAGGCAGCCGGCCGTCCCGTCGGCCGGGCTGCCCGGCTCCACTTCGTGGCCGGACAGCGACAGGGCGCACAGTTGCGCCAGGGCGTCCAGCTGCCGAGCCAGTGCGGGGTGGGTGCCGGGACCGGTGGGGCCGGGCCAGTGGATCTCCAGGACGCCCACGCGCCGACCGCCGTCCCGTGCGGGCACGACGGTTCGTGTCCCGGCGGTGCCACCGCCGAGGGTCGGTGGCAGCGAGCCGCCGGACTCGGCGGTCCACAGGGTTCGGTCCTCGGTGACGGCCCGCTGGGCCAGGGTGCCGACCCCGGGCGGGACATAGCGCCAGCGGGCGGCCTCGGCGGGGCCGAACCCAGCCTCTCCCGCGAGGGTGAGCGAGCCGTCGGGAGCGGCCGACCAGACGGCGGCGGCGGTGGCGCCGAGTGGCCTCAGGGCGCGGTCGAGGAGGGCCCGGGCGAGGGCCTCGGTGTCGTCCCCGGCCAGGATGGCCGCGGCCTCCGTCGTACGCAGCCGCAGGGCGGTCCCCCGGCTCCGAGGCTCCGCGGCTTCCTCCGCCGTCCGGCCGGCGCCGGTCGGGGTCTGCTCGGCGTGGACTTCCGCGGTGGCGCAGGCGATGGTGTCCGAGGCGGCCTCGCCGACGATGTCGGCGGCCAGCTCGGGCAGGGCCGTCCGGGCGTCGGAGGCGAGCCGTCGCAGCTGCCGCGCGGCTTCGGCCGGAGCGCAGTTCAGCCGCTCCACAAGGACGCCCTGGGCCAGTTCCACGAGAACCCGGGCCTCGCTCTCCTGCCGCAGGGCGCGGTTCTCGGCGCTCAGCCGGTCGACGGTGGCCGCCAGCCGGGCCACCCCCGTCTCACCGCGCCCCGCGGGAGGCGTGGCGGGTCCGGAGGGGGACCGCTGCCGCTCGGGCTCGTGCTGCTGCTCCGCCATGGGACTGCTCCTCGGCCGGGCACACCGCGGGCGACCGCTCGCCGCGCACCCACCACCAGCACATCACAGGTCGAGCCAGCGGCGCATGCAGTGGACCAGTTGCTGGGCGTCGACGGGCTTGGGCACGTAGTCGTCGGCTCCGGCGGCCAGGCACTTCTCCCGGTCACCGGACATGGCCTTGGCGGTGACCGCGATGATCGGCACCCGGTGGGGCCCGGGCAGGGCCCGGATCGCCGCGGTGGCGGCGTAGCCGTCCATCTCCGGCATCATCACGTCCATCAGGACCAGGTCGACGTCCTCGTCGGCCACCGTCTCCACGCCTTCGCGGCCGTTCTCGGCGTGCAGGACCCGCATGCCGTGCAGTTCCAGGATGCCGGTGACGGCGAAGACGTTCCGGGCGTCGTCGTCGATGACCAGTACGGTGCGGCCAGCCAGCGGATCGGCCTCTTCTGCGGCGGGCTCCGGACCGGTGTCCGGTGCGGGGACCAGCGTGCCCTCGGCGGGGGGCTCCGCGGTGAGGTGGAGCGCGCCCTGGACCGCGGGATGCACGGTCGGCAGGTACAGGGTGAAGCAGCTGCCCTCGCCCTGGGTGCTCCGGGCATGGATGAAGCCGCCCAGCAGGTAGGCGATCTCGCGGCAGATGTACAGGCCCAGTCCGGTTCCCCCGTACTTGCGGCTGGAGGTGCCGTCGGCCTGCTGGAAGGCGCCGAAGATGCTGTCCAGGTGCTGGTCCGGGATGCCGATGCCGGTGTCGCTGACCCGGAAGGCCAGGGCCGGCCCGCTGTGGCGGACGGAGTCGGGGAGATCGGCGTCGGTGGTGTCGGCGGGTTCGATCCGCAGCTCGACCCGGCCCGCCTCGGTGAACTTCACCGCGTTGGAGAGCAGATTGCGGAGCACCTGGCGCAGCCTGGACTCGTCGGTGACCAGCTCGGCGGTGACTTCGGTGGCCGTGACGACCTGGAACTCCAGTCCCTTCTGGGAGGCCAGGGGGCGGAAGGTCGTCTCCAGGTAGTCCAGCAGCTGACGCAGGCGGAAGCGCTCGGGGCTGATGTCCATCTTCCCCGCCTCGACCTTGGACAGGTCGAGGATGTCGTTGATCAGCTGAAGCAGATCGGATCCGGCGGAGTGGATGACCTCCGCGTACTCCACCTGCTTCGGAGTGAGGTTGTGGCCGGGGTTCTGGGCCAGCAACTGGGCGAGGATCAGCAGGCTGTTGAGCGGGGTCCGCAGCTCGTGGCTCATGTTGGCCAGGAACTCCGACTTGTACTTGGAGGCGCGGGCGAGCTCGCGGGCCCGGTCCTCGAGCTCCTGCCGGGCCTGCTCGATCTCCAGGTTCTTCGTCTCGATGTCGCGGTTCTGGCTGGCCAGCAGCGCCGCCTTGTCCTCCAGCTCGGCGTTGGAGCGCTGGAGTTCCTCCTGGCGGACCTGGAGCTCCTCCGAACGGGCCTGGAGTTCGCCCGCGAGACGCCGGGACTCGCCCAGGAGCTCGTCGGTGCGGGCGTTGGCGATGATGGTGTTGACGTGAACCCCGATGATCTCCATCAGCTGGTCCAGGAAGTCCCGGTGCAGCGGGGTGAAACGGCCGGTGGAGGCCAGCTCGATGACGCCGAGCACCTGGTCCTCCGCCGTGACGGGCAGCACGATGAGGCTGGCGGGGGCGGCGCTGCCGAGACCGGACGAGACGGTGACGTAGTCGGCCGGGACGTCGTCCACCGCTATGGTGCGCCGGCTGCGGGCGGCCTGGCCGACCAGTGACTCACCGAGCCGGAACCGCGTGGGGCGAGGAGAGTTCTCGGGGCGCCCGTAGGAGTCGATGAGGCACAGCCGCACCCCGTCGTGGGTGCCTTCGGAGAGGAAGAACGCGCCGTACTGCGCGGCGACCAGCGGCACCAGTTCGTCCATGACGAGCCTGGCGACGTCGTCGAGGTCGCGGCGGCCCTGTACCTGGCGGGAGATCCGGGCCAGGTTGGTCTTGAGCCAGTCCTGCTCCTGGTTGGCCCGGGTGGTCTGCCGCAGCGACTTCACCATGGCGTTGATGTTGTCCTTGAGTTCCGCGACTTCGCCGGAGGCGTCCACGGTGATGGAGCGGGTCAGGTCGCCCTCGGCCACGGCACTGGTGACCTCGGCGATGGCGCGGACCTGGCGGGTGAGGTTGCCGGCCAGCTCGTTGACGTTCTCGGTGAGCCGTTTCCAGGTGCCGGAGACGCCCTCCACCTCGGCCTGCCCGCCGAGGCGGCCCTCGCTGCCGACCTCGCGGGCCACCCGGGTCACCTCCGCGGCGAACGAGGACAGCTGGTCGACCATGGTGTTGATGGTGGTCTTGAGCTCCAGGATCTCGCCGCGGGCGTCCACGTCGATCTTGCGGGTGAGGTCGCCCTCGGCGACGGCGGTGGTGACCTGGGCGATGTTGCGGACCTGGCCGGTCAGGTTGTTCGCCATGGAATTGACGCTGTCGGTGAGGTCCTTCCAGGTGCCCGCCACGTGCGGCACCCGGGCCTGGCCGCCGAGGATGCCCTCGGTGCCCACCTCGCAGGCCACTCTGGTCACCTCGTCGGCGAACGCGGACAGGGTGTCGACCATGGTGTTGATGACCCCGGCGAGGGCGGCGACCTCCCCCTGGGCCTCGACGACGATCCGCTGGGAGAGGTCGCCCCGGGCGACGGCGGTGGCCACCTGCGCGATGGAACGCACCTGGCCGGTGAGGTTGTACGCCATGACGTTGACGTTGTCGGTGAGGTCCTTCCAGGTGCCCGAGACCCCGCGGACGGTGGCCTGACCGCCGAGGTCGCCCTCGGTGCCCACTTCGCGGGCCACCCGGGTGACCTCGTCGGCGACCACCGACAGCTGGTCGACCATCGTGTTGATGGTCTCCTTGAGCTCGAGGATCTCCCCGCGGGCGTCCACGGTGATCTTCTGGGAGAGGTCGCCCCGTGCCACGGCGGTCGCCACCTGGGCGATGTTCCGCACCTGAGTGGTGAGGTTGCCCGCCATGGCGTTCACCGACTCGGTGAGGTCCTTCCACGAGCCCGGCACGTCCGTCACCTGGGCCTGTCCGCCGAGGCGGCCCTCGCTGCCGACCTCGCGGGCCACCCTCGTCACCTCGGTGGTGAACCGTGACAGCTGCTCCAGCATGCCGTTGAAGACGATGGCGATCTCGCCGAGCAGCCCGTCGCCGTCCTCGGGGATCCGGGTGCGGAAGTCGCCGTCCCGGACCGCGGTGAGACCGGCCAGCAGGCGGCGCAGCCCGGCCTCGTCCATCTGGCAGACCACGCTCGTGGATCCGTCCCGCGCGGCCGCTCGGGAAGCCTCAGCCATCTCCGCTCCCGCCGTACTGATCCGCCACCGGCCGGCCGGCCGGGAGGCTGCTTGCAGGTGGCGGCCCTCGGCCCGCCCGGAGGCTGCGCGTCGGCCGCACCGTGTCTCCAGTGTGCCGCCGACGGGACGGAGCAGGACAGCGCGCGTGGGCGTCCGTGGCCGGCCGGCCGCCGCCGGGCGCCTGGCGGCAGGCCTGTGCCGACCCTGACCGCGCACTCGCCGGCAAGTCTCAACAGGCTCGGTGAGGGACCCGGCGGGCCCCGTGAGGAACTGTTCGGCCCGGATGACCTTGCCGTCGCGGGTGCGGCGGGCGCCCCACCACCGGGGGAACCGAGCGATCAGGAACAGGCCGCGACCGCCCTCGTCGCTGGTCTTCGAACGGCGCGGGTGCGAAGCGGTGCCACCGGCGTCGAAGACCTCGCAGATCACTACGTTGTCGACGCTCAGGCGCAACCGTGCGGGTCCGGTGGCGTGCCGGACGGCGTCGCTGACCCGTTCGCTGACGGTCGCCAGGTCCCAGCAGGCGACCCGCCCGGTGTCCAGCCACCTGGTCCTGGCCATGAGCAGAACCGACGTCGCAGCGGGTGCGGGCCGCGGCGACGTCGGTGCGTCGACCACGGCCCGGCACCAGTCGTCGAGGGACTCCCCCCCCCCCACTCGTGCCATGGCGGACTCCGCCACCCGTGCCACGGCGGACTCCCCCATCCGTGCCACGGCGGCGCCCAGGCGTGCCTCGACGTCGCCGGGGCGGCTCGTGACCGGGCCGGTCGGGCCCTCGGTGCGGAGCGCGAGGACGCCCTCTCGGCCAGAGTGGGCCCGCCCCGGCCTCGAACGGCGGACCATCGATCAGGTCCGCCGGGCTCCGCCCCAGCACCTCGGCGGCCGCGTCCCCCGGGCAGCCGCTCCGCATTCCGGTCCCGGCCGACCACCCCCGCCCGCGCGTCCGGCACCGGTGGCGCGACATCCGCCACGTCGAACCGCCGCCGGGCGGCACCGCTCTCCTCGCTCGCCACCTTGGCGACCCTCTCCGTCCCGGAGAGCGGTCGGCGACGGATGCGAAGCGGCGCAACCCCGCCCCACGCCACGCGGCCGCAGCCACGCCGCGCGGCCGGCCCGGATTCACCCGACCGGCGGCGTGTCCGGGGAGGGCGGACCCCGTCTCCTGGCAGGTCGGGGGCGCGTCCGTCGCCCGCGGGGGCGGCCATCCGATTGCGGGGCGGGCGCGGCCAACTTAGCTTCAGGGCGTCGGAGTTCTCCGACAAAGCCGACATAGGTCTTATGTCGGCCATCCCAGGCATTGAACGGAGCATTCATGTCGGTCATGACCGGTAGCCAGCCCCTGCAGCAGTTCGGCCAGCAGATCGGCGGCCCGCAGCAGCAGATCGCGCAGGTGGTCCAGCAGTCGATCCAGCACGCCTGCCAGCAGGCGAGCCAGCAGGTGGCACAGCGCATGCAGCAGACGCTGCAGCAGATCCAGCAGGTCCAGCAGCAGCTGCACCAGCAGGGCATGGCCCACCAGGCGCACCCGTACCTCGCCCTCGCGCTGCACCACACGCTGCACACCGGCATCCGCCACGCGGTGGAGCAGTCGGTGCAGCAGGCGCTGCCGACCGCGAT